>SLOS01000124.1 GCA_007132365.1 Bacteroidales bacterium
ATCCTTGCATTCACGCTGAAGATCCCGGGCGGTGAAATCAATTCCCACCCCTATCTCATCATAGTAACGGTGGGCAAATTCATTAGCTATATTGCGTCCAAGTTTTTTTATTTTCAAGACAAACTCGACCTCATGGTGTATTTCAGATGAGAAATCGGGATAAAAAAATGGCTTGTTATTGCGGACTAAAGCTGTATCAGGTTTGAGAAAGAAAACCGGCTTTTCAGGTATCAGGTTTTTCATTTCCCTTATATG
The DNA here is from genome assembly GCA_007132365.1 of Bacteroidales bacterium. GTDB lineage: Bacteria > Bacteroidota > Bacteroidia > Bacteroidales > PUMT01 > PXAP01. Next base: position 256 of record SLOS01000124.1, read on the forward strand.
CTCCGCATAATTGCTTCCTATACATATTATCTTCATGGCAGGCCGGTCATCTATCTGTTGAACTTCCTTAGTTTGATATTTGTAAGAACCTTCTTTGTATAGAGGGGAAAGTCGGCGTTCATTATCCATCCGTAATACCCGGGATCCTTTTCCAGCACCTCCTCAACGGGAACTCCCTTGTATTTACCGAAATTGATCACCTCCACATCCTGATCATTATAGATAATTCTTCCCATATAATCTGCATTCCTTGTATGGGCCGAAAAACCGGAAAGGTGGTCGACATCATTCTCCAGGTCATTATATCTCTCGATCTGGGCCTGCAATATTTCATATGTTGCACGGGTGTCAGCTTCTGCACTGTGCGCATTATCAAGCTCCTTGTTGCAATAGAACCTGTATGCGGCAGCAAGATTTCGCTGCTCCATCTTCATGAAGATTACCATAACATCAACGAATTTCCGCTTTTTCATGTCAAAATCCACATTGGTCCTCAAAAACTCCTCAGCCAGAAGCGGAATATCAAACTTATTGGAATTGAAACCGGCAAAATCACATCCCTCAAACTCATTGACGAGGGTTTGTGCAATCTGCTGGAAAGTAGGCGAATCTTTGATATCATCATAAGATATTCCATGAATGGCAGTAGCCTCGGGCGATATGGGCATCTGCGGATTAATGCGCCATGTTTTGGTCTCTTCACTGCCGTCGGGATATATCTTAAGGTATGACAATTCCACAATACGGTCCTTTACTACATCCGTACCGGTGGTTTCCAGATCAAAAAATATAAGCGGGTTTCTAAGTTTAAGCCTCATGAACCTAAATGTTAATCATCATAGGCATCAGCAGCATCAGCAGGTCTTCATCATCACTATCCTTTTCTACAGGAAGCAATAACCCTGCCCTTGAAGGATCACTAAGTTCCATAATAACCTCCCTGGATGCCAGATTATTCAGTATCTCTATCAGGAACGTGGACTTAAAGCCGATTTCCATCTCCTCACCATCATACTGGCACTGCAGTTTTTCATATGCTGATATACTGAAATCAATATCCTGGGCAGAAACTGTAATTTGGTTCCTCGCAAGATCCAGTTTAACCAGGTTGCTAGCCTGACTGGAAAATACTGATACGCGCCGGAGACTGTTGATAATATCAAGCCGGTCGATTATCAGCTTATTTGGATTATTTGAGGGGATAACTGAACTGTAATTTGGATAATTGCCTTCAACCAGGCGGCTTACAAGTTTATAATCGGTAAGTGTAAAAAGCGCATTCTTGTCATCAAACTCAATGACAACATCATTCTTTTCGCGTGCAAGAATATTCCTTAGCAGGGAGGCAGGCTTTTTTGGCAAAATAAATGACGACTCTGCTTCGGTTTGTATGTCGAACCTCTTGTAGCGCACAAGCTTATGAGCATCGGAGGCTACAAAGGTCATATTCTCGGGTGAAAAGTCCAGGTAGATCCCGTTCATCACAGGCCTCAGCTCATCCTCTGCCGTTGCAAATATTGTTTTTGAGATACCATTAAGCAGAACATCGGCAACCATTCTTACTGTCAGTTTTGTATCATCCTTCAAAACCGGATATTGCGGGAAATCGTCCCCGCTCTGCCCCACTATACTGAACTTTCCATTCTCAGTGGTGATAACAACGGAATAGTCATCCGTTGAAATGTCGAAAGTAAGGGGCTGCTCGGGAAATTCCTTCAGGGTATCGTTAATGAGCTTTGCAGGAATAGCTATTAAACCTTCCCCCGAGGTATTGTCCAGATGCATCCTGGTAGTAAGTGTTGATTCCAGGTCAGAAGCTGTTATAACCAGCTCATTATCCTGTAGCTTAAACAAAAAATTATCCAGAATGGGTAATGTATTTTTTGTACTGATAACCCTGCTTATGGCCTGCAGGTGATTGAGCAGATCAATGCTGGAAATAACAAACTTCATAGAAATTGATTTAGGTTACAATATTAAAATAAGGTATAAAAAGGTTTAACTGTTTTGTTTTTGTGTGCGTTACGGATAGAATAGAAAATATCAATATTACAAAAAAAAAATAACCTGAACAATATGAGGGGGAAATGTTTATCATTGTCGGGCATAAAAATAGGAGGCAGATCGCAACAGGAGATCAACATAATGATAGGGGATTACTATCATATCGGACTTTTCATTAATAAGGGCATGGAGCCGGAAAAGGTCAAACTTCACAGAATTATTATTGCCCCCCCCTTTTAAAACTATCTTATGGAATAAAGCCTCTGATACCGATCCATCATGATCGGTAACTCTTATAAGATGATCGTACCCGGCATTTAAAAGCGAATCTATCAGTAACCTTTCGTCACGATTTGCCATTCTTTCAAACGGAGTATAAAAAAAATTAGCAAGATACCTCACAGCGAGAGAATCACTTATTCCCTCCTGCAATTCACCGCCGGGGTAACTGTAAAGGCTGTATTCGCCGTCCGGCGACTGCCTGAGTATAAATGACCCCCTTTCATTTTCACGGTGATGTACAAGCACTTCGGCGATATCATTCAAACGGTAATTAAAAAGAATGTCAGTTCTCCAGTAGCCCTCATCAGGCACAAATAAGGAAGCTACGTTTCCCCCATAGCCCGGCACCTCCATACTGTAAGGCCGGGATGAGCCCTTCCTGAGCATATAGGTTGGTGAATGGTCTCCTTCAGAGTAAACATAATATGTCCTGGACCTCCTTCCCATGACTATCTCAATGATTACAGATTCCTGCAGGAGTTTTTCCATGATCTCATCCTGCACGGAAAGGGGTGCGGGACTGCTGACCATGAGTCGACCAAATGTCTGCAAAAGAAGCTCGACAGCCTTTTCCCTGGCTTCGTAACGTGAATTAATAAGCCAGTGTCCGTTCTCTTTTGCAAGCACCGACATCTCTTCATCGCCGCTTATTATGACCTTGTCTATCCTTTCATAATCGGTTATGGCAAAGTCAGTCTCCCTCCGGTTGAGGGTTGTTCCGTTCCTGTATTTATGAAGTATCAGGGCAACCATTGCCAGCAGGATGAAACCAGTGATATGTAGCCTGTACTTTTTCATTCAGCATGCATCTGATCAGGTGGCAAAGAATCTCCTTCTTGACCAGTTGAAGAGTAAACCGAAAAAGACAACAATAACAGGCGGCACTACCAGATTGATAACCTGCCACATTGTACGCTGCTCTCTCACCCTGGCCCTGTCGAGAAGACGCAGCTGCAGTTCCCTGGTCCTCAACTCCATCAGTCCTGCTTCATCGAGCAGATAATTAAGGGAATTCAAAATAAACTCCCGGTTACCGAAAGTCTGCCCTGAATACCTGTCATATCCAAGAGGTAAGGGCTCAGGAACACCTCCCGAAACAGTAATGTCATTTCTGATTATGTCGCCATCCGCCACCACCAGCATACGGGTCCTCTCTCCTTTCTCGCGAAAACCGGGATCTTCGCGGCCTATGATTCCCGAAATTACCCGGTTGGCAAACACTGAGGTAAATTTTCCTTCAAGGAGCACAGCAACAGGCTGATGCGGCATATTGAATTCACGGTGGTCCGGTTCCCTTCTGGCAGTCTCAAGACTTACCATCAGGGGGGCATTTACCACCCTGGTAGCAGAGGAGGTACGCAACAAAACTTCCCGGTTAATTGAGGGATCAGTGCCAACCGTATCAATTACGCTTGCAAATTCAGCCTTCACATAATTCAGTCCCCGCGTCACGGGATGGCTGTCATTACCTGCAAGCAGGGGTGAATAATACCACGGGGCAGGGACAAACCGTGGCTGTTCATCAGCCAATGCCACATTAACCGGTATCAGGAGACAATGCATATCCATCACAAGGTTGGGATTAAGGCGGACTCCGTAACGGAACAACTGGTCATCCAGATTAAGGTCGTTGATAAGTGCAATAGCCTCACTTTGCCATGTAAGGCTGTCAAGGTCAATCGCCACAGGGTCAATAAACCACATCACCCTTCCTCCGTTCAGGATATACTGGTCTATTATATACTTCTCCGTTTCAGTAAAGGGCCTTAAAGGCTTTGCTATGATCACACCGTGATAATCATCAAGACAGGACAGATCAGTCTCATCTATACGTCCCCGGTATATGTCATAATACCGGACGATGGCATCACTTATTCCTGCCACCAGAAGTTCATCAAGCTCGCCATGACCCTCGAGGAAAGCTATCTTTTTAGTTTCAGGGGTTATCATAGTCTGAAAAGAACTGATAAATTCATATTCCAGGCCCTGAATCGAATTGTTCAGATTCTGCTCAGCATGCATGGCAGGATTATTCCTGAGAAGGTTGACCGGCACCTCGATACCTTTATAAGACACCAATGCGCCGGGAAAAACAAGCTTCTGGGAATGTCCGCCTCCCCTCTCGGCAATTTCTATATTTGTTGCCCGTAATCCTTTACCGTGAAGCTGTTTATGAAGATCATCCCTCAATGCACGGTCATCTATACCTGCCGGATCAATGAACTCATACTGGATCCGGTTGCCAACCAATACCCTGAACTCATCAAGCATCTCCTTGATGGCATTTCTCATTCTTCTGAACCCTACAGGCAGGTCACCGTCCAGGTAAACCCTCACATGCACAACATCATCAAGCTGACCCAGTATGTCATGTGTTACGGGTGACAGGGTGTATCTTTTATCTGCAGTCAGGTCGAACCTTAAAAAAACATGATTTGACACGAAACATATAAGTATTATTGACCCAAGTAAAAAAGCAAGCCTGGTAAGCTGTTGTTGTTTATGATCTCTTTTCTCCATTTAATCTACCATTTTCTGCTTTGTAGAACAGTGCGGGTTAAAAACACAAAAAAAGCAATAAGCGCCAGGAAATAGACGATGTCGCGGGTATCAACAACTCCCCTGCTGATTGATCTGTAATGCTCATTTATGCCAAGATATAATAATAACTCCTCAACCCTCAAGGGCACTGGAAGGGCACTTACCATTTCAAATCCGGTAAAAAAAAAGAAACAGAGCAAGACAGCTACAATAAAAGCAACTATCTGATTATCTGTAAGGGAGGATGAGAAAAGGCCAATAGCTCCATAACAACTGGCAAGAAATATCAACCCTATATATGACCCCCATATTGCACCGGTGTCCAGGTTACCGGGTGGATTACCGAGGGTATGGACAGACCAGAAATAAATAAGTGTGGGCAGAATTGATATAATAACCAGTGTAACGGCGGCGGCAAATTTTGCCAATACAATCTGAATATCGGTTAGTGGTCTTACATGAAGAAGCTCCATCGTGCCGGACTTTTTCTCCTCTGCAAACATCCGCATTGTGACAGCAGGCACAAGAAACAAAAATACCCAGGGAGCAATAATAAAGAGAGTGTCAAGAGTGGCATAGCCACTATCCGGTATATTCAGTTCACCCGGGAAAACCCATATAAAGAGTCCGCTGATAACCAGAAAAACTATAACAACAACATAACCCGTAAGTGAACTGAAAAAGCTGCCGATTTCCTTTTTTACCAATGCAACCATTAAATAGAATTTTTGACCCATAAAACCCGGTAACCTCAAAGACAGATTCAGGGCAGGTCATTTATATCGATTATTTTAACATCTGTATAGTAGAACTGCAATATATCAATAAAATTATATCCCCTTGCTGCCATCTCCATGGCTCCCTCCTGGCAAAGTCCGGCCCCGTGGCCGTGCCCCCTGCCCTTTATAAGAATATGCTTTCCGGGGTTTTGCGCTTCAATATCAAAGAATGCAGACCTTAAGTTCCAGTCACTTCTTATTTTACTGAATGGAATACTAAAACTGCCGATACTGTAATTGACAAACCGGCGATGTTGACTGAAGTTAAATATATTATTATCTGCATGACCGCTGATTCTCTCAAAACCCATATCTGCAAGATATGATCCCCAATCTGCTGCATCAACCCTCCTCTGCCATACAGCACTTCGTCTTGACCGGCAATACGGATCAATCACTGAACGAAGATAAGGCCTGTACACGAGCCATACCTCCTCTGAATTAACAGTTTGTCCCCCGCAATTGGAATGAAATGCGGCAGTAATAAGATTGTTGTCGCCGTAGGTTAAAACCATCCCCGATGTGCCAGTTACCGCTTCATAAACAGTCCTGTTCCCTGTCAGGAGGCCTTTGTAAACCTGGCAATGAACCTCATCACAAAGATTGAAGCCCTCGTCAGCATGCCTGTAAAGGTTACCATAAAGATAGGTTCTCGAAATTATTGCCTGTGCCTTATAAAATTCAGGATGAAACCCCAGACCGGCCTCAGCCTCAACAACACCGGCAAGATAGAGCTCCCCGCGAACAGCATTGAGGACCTTGATACGGCCAAAATCAACACTCAAATTAATGCTGCCGTGATAATAGCCTCTTTCCATTGAAGGATCTACTGACCTGATGCTGAATTGCCCATCATCATCAATGGCATTGAAGGAAACTGAGGTAAAAAAACCCAG
>SLOS01000012.1 GCA_007132365.1 Bacteroidales bacterium
AGCACTGCAATATTGCCGGTGAACCTCTCACCGTCATGAGGCTCAATATATATTTCCTGTTTTCTGAAATGATTGTAACCCGGACCGGTTTTTACGTAGTTAAATCCTGCAAGAAGTTTTTCATCAGTAAAACGGGAGGCAAGCCTCTTTGCATTTTCAGTGCTTCCCCCGCCATTGTTCCTGACATCTATTATCAGACCCCTGCTGCCTTTAAGGTTGGCAATCAGGATATCGAGATTATTTTTACTTATAAGGTCGGAAAAACTACCATAATAGATGTATATTATATTATCCAGGTCTGCAAATTCAAGGGGGCCGATAAATCTCTGTCTACCCTTGAAATAGTTTCTTTCAATCAATGGGTAACTGAAATTTTCAGGGCTGTCCAGATACCATTCCCAGTAACGTGACCGGTCGAATGCGCTGACCAGGTTTACATGTCCGTCCCTGAGCTCGTAAAGCATAGATGCACAGAGGTCAAAGAGCTGAACAGGATTCATGTTGTCTGTAACTCCGGGCCGGTAACGGTTGTAGATGTTGTGCCAGTCTATACCCTTATACTCAAAAAATGAATAGTGCTTGTCGGTGAAATCCCATATCTCTTCAAATATGGTAACAGGATCATCCTGGGCGTCAGGGCCCATAAACAATTTTTCGCAGGACTGCAAGGGAGTTATCATGGCTGCGATAACCGTCAGTGATAAGGCATACAGAAGTGTTTTTTTCATGCGTTCAGTAATTCTGATCTCCATATGTAATATTTATCCCGCTTACCTGACTCTGAAATAAAGTTCAAGCACAAGCTGATGAAGGGCATTGTGCATATTCAGGTTATGTTTTCCCTTCATAGTGTAATAGTCCCATACATACCCCACCCTGAACCAGTTGGGGTTTGATTCCCCCCTGAATGATTCTTTTATGAATACTCCGGTAGTTATATGTGCATAATTGAACGGTGTCAGCAACTGCTTCTCAAAACCCTGGAGCTTTACCCCGCCGTCTTCTTTTAACTCGAAGCTTACTCCATATTCAGGTATCCTGACGGTATAACCCATCAGACTTGCTGCCGCGGAAAACTCAATATTCCAGTCCCTCCAGAAAAAACGGCTGCCGAAACCGAAATCGGCCTGGGGCCTTAACTCACCAATCAGGTCACCATACAGGTATGAGTTTCCAAGTCTTCCGGCAAGGCGGAAATTTCCAAAAACATTTACTTGTGCACCGGCCCAGAAACTGTACCTGGAGGGTGTATATAATTTTCTGAGATACAAATATCTGATTCCTGCTCCGGGGTTTTCAACAATAGTGCTCAAATGGGCAGGTTTGGAAAAGTTATACTGAAGGCGGGCAAAGCTCCATTCAGTAATGTAAGAGTAACTTTGCGCGCGACGGCCAAAATTAAGAACTCCCCCCGGCCCCTGATAATGTAGGTTCGACATCCTCTGGTCCATCAATGTACCCCAGGTTGCACCCTGATCCATTCTGTAGTATATTCCGGGCTGCACTGTCTGGCTTCTCGTATCAGTATTGAAATTAAGGGTTCCGGCCACTGAAAACGAGACTGAAAAAGCAAGTGTAAACAGAATAGTTGTTAATCTATTGATCATAAGGGTTATCATAGGCAGCCAGAGATATTATAACCGGTTTGTCGATGAACCCAAATGTAGACGATTTTTTTCATTAAAATTACACATGGACAAATGAAAAAAAATTCGTCGGAAATCCTCATCAATCAACGTCAGATCAAAGAAGAACAACCTGGCATGAGGATTCAACGGATTGAAAAGTAATATTTCAAAATAATGACTTTATAACCTGATGAGCACAGTTTGCATTTTAAACATAATATTAGTTAAAGCGAAGCGGTTCATCCTGTAGGTCAAAATTTTGTATTTTTTGAACAAAATTTTGGCTTCTTGTTTTTTACAGGATAAAAATATGAAAAATATTATTAATACAGGGCAGGATTAATTTACCGGGTTATCTTTACCTTACAATAGATTAGCAGGGATTAATAGTCAATTTATTATTTAATTGGAGGTTTAAACCAAAAATTCAGGTTAACTTTCTTATTTTTATAGTTCATTTTAAACTATAAATAACTTTTAAACTCCTTATAACTATGGAACGAAGAAATTTTATCCGTAAGGCCGCACTTGGTGGAATTGCAATGACAGGTATGTCCGGTGCTTTTGAGGCAGCTGCTTCTTCGCCGGAGGCCAGGATTTCAAACAGGGCAAAATTTAACCTCAAATATGCCCCCACTTTTGGTAATTTCCGGGAACACGCCGGGGATGACCTGATCGACCAGATCAGATTTATGCATGACCAGGGATTCAGGGCCATATTTGACAATGGCCTGATGGGGAAGGAGCCCGCCATGCAGGAAAAGATAGCCAATGAACTTGACCGTCTTGGCATGGAGCTGGGGCCGTTTGTGCTTTACGCCGATTTCAGTGTGGAGTCTATGGTTACCCGTGATCCTGAGATGATGGAGATGCTCAGGAAAAGGATGAAGATGGGACTTGAAGTCCAGAAGAGAACAAATGTCAAAACAGCCCTGGTTGTTCCCGGTCGCTATAGTCAAAGGTTGCACTGGGACTATCAGACAGCCAATGTAATTGATTCTATGAGGATGTGTTGTGACATAGTAGGGCCAGGCGGACTGGTCCTTGTTATAGAGCCTCTGAACGCTTTAACGAATCATCCCGGACTGTTTCTGACAACTATTCCGCAGGCCTATATGATTTGCAAGGCAGTGGACCACCCGAGTTGCCGGATTGTTAATGACATTTATCACCAGCAGATAACCGAGGGTAATCTGATTCCCAATATAGATATGGCATGGGAATATATCGCAGCATTCCATTGTGGTGACAATCCGGGAAGGAGAGAGCCCGGAACCGGTGAAATTAATTATCTGAATGTATTCAAACATATTTACGATAAGGGTTATGACGGAGTTATATGCATGGAACATGGAAGGAGCATACCCGGCAAAGAGGGAGAAAAAGCCCTGATTGAAGCATACCGCAAGGTTGATGCTTTTGAAACCTGAACCATTTTTTCCGGATAAAAACCGGCCTTGAATATTTCTTTGATCTGTATTCAGGTATGCCACAATAAGGTTTGCCTGAGTTTATCGTACAGGTTTATTAACTTAAAATTATGATTACTATGCAGTTTAATCTGGAATCTCTAAGGGAAAGGGATGAAGCGCTTACCCGCTGGATGGCAAAATACGGTGTTTTTCTGCTCAGGATCAGTGTTGGTATTGTTTTTTTCTGGTTCGGGGTTCTGAAATATTTTCCGGGACTGAGTCCGGCGACCGATCTTGCCACCAAAACCATTGACACACTTACTTTCGGGATAATTTCAGGCAGTCTCGCCCTTTATATTCTTGCCACTCTTGAAGTAGCCATTGGTATAGGCCTTATTTTCGGGGTATTTCTCAGAGAGGTCCTCCTGCTTCTGCTTTTCCAGATGCTGGGAACCATAACACCATTATTTCTGTTTACCTCCGAAGCTTTTACCCAGATCCCCTATGCACCCACCCTCGAGGGGCAATACATAATTAAGAACATTGTAATTGTAAGTGCAGGAATTGTTATAGGTGCAACGGTCAGGGGAGGCAGGCTGGTTGCAGACCCTGATAAAGTCAGCGAAGAAAGCAGCTGAATAACAGGTTATGATGAGGCAGGCCCCTGAATAAAAGAATGCAGACTCTATTTATAAAAGGTTTTTTATAATTTTATATCACCTCATAATTAAATCCATGAACATGAATGACGACCAGGAGCTTCGAAGAGATCTTCGTAACACTCTTTATAATGAAATAAAGGGTGAACTTACCCATAATGAGTTAAGGGAGTTTGAGAAAGAAGTCATTGATGAGAATTTTTTAGCAAGGTTGCTCGAAAAATACCTGGTAAAGAAAAGGTCCTTTAACTTTATCACCATAATTTATTCAATGTTTGTCATGGTTCTTTTGATTCTTTTCCTTACAAAAGTTGAAAACCTGGTTCTGGTCATTCCTGTTACACTGGCTATTATACTTCTCCCGGTTTTTATTGTCAACTTGCTTGTAAGCAAATCCTTTCTTGGATACCAGAAAATAGATCTTGTCCTGAGGCTTTTCACCAGGTTTTTCGTCAAAAAGAAACTGAAGTGACGAAACCCTTATACCGGCTGTATCATTGTTAATACATTCTGAAAAAAAAAAGCCGGATACTGCTGCTGTTTATTTAATTTCGCAGGATAGTTGTATTTATACATCCCAAATTGTATTTATAATGATACTATTTTTCCGCAACCAGGCAGGTACAGTTTATGCTGCTGAAACCGAAAAATCTCTGCATAAAATTGATATTGCGAAACTTATATGGCTTTTTGGCGATGCTTTATATATTGACAGACCTGAGATGGAAGGAAACTATATTGGTCCCCGTCGCGAAATGGTCACCCCATGGAGCACCAATGCTGTTGAGATAACACAGAATATGGGGATATCCGGGATTTCACGAATTGAGGAGTTTGTTCCTTCCGGCAGGAACTCCGGTGAACACATCCGCGGTCACGCCGGTGATAATCCCGGTAGGCAGCCGGCCGGCACTCCAGGGTATGACCCGATGCTTCAGCGCCTCTATAAAAACCTTGGCCAGGATATTTTCATTATTGACCGTGAGCCTGACCCGGTGATCCTTATTGATGATATTGAGGCATACAACAGGCAGGAGGGACTGGCTTTGAGTCCTGAAGAGATCATCTACCTGGACGAGGTGAGCAGGCAGGCCGGAAGGAAGCTGACCGACAGTGAAATATTCGGTTTCAGCCAGGTCAATTCGGAGCATTGCCGCCATAAAATATTTAACGGGCTTTTCGTGATAGACGGTGAGGAGAAACCATATTCGCTTTTTCAGCTCATCAAACAGACTACCCGTGAAAACCCCAACAGGGTGGTTTCTGCCTATAAGGATAACTGTGCTTTCCTTCAGGGGCCTGTTGTAAGGCAGTTTGCTCCTGCAAGGCAGGATGTGGCGGACTGGTTTGTGGTGAAGGAGGTGGAGACGGTTCTTTCGCTTAAAGCGGAAACACATAATTTCCCGACTACGGTTGAGCCCTTCAACGGTGCTGCCACAGGAACAGGAGGGGAGATACGTGACCGCCTTGCCGGCGGAAAAGGTGCCGTGCCTCTTGCAGGAACGGCAGTTTATATGACAGCCTATCCCCGCACTGAACCGGGGAGGCCGTGGGAAAGCACCCTGTCGCCCAGGCCATGGCTTTACCAGACCCCGGAAGACATTCTTATTAAGGCATCCAACGGTGCAAGTGACTTTGGCAACAAGTTCGGCCAGCCGCTTGTATGCGGCAGTCTGCTGACATTCGAGCATACCGAGAGGGGAAAGACATACGGTTATGACAAGGTGATAATGCTGGCCGGTGGTATAGGGTACGGAAAGAAGAAAGATAGCATTAAAGGGATACCTGCAAAAGGGGATCGTATCATTCTGCTCGGAGGCGATAATTACCGTATCGGAATGGGAGGCAGCGCCGTTTCCTCCGTTGCAACCGGAGAATATGCCAATCTTATAGAACTCAATGCCGTTCAGCGATCCAACCCCGAGATGCAGAAGAGGGTAAGCAATGCAATAAGGGCGATGATGGAGTCGGATGAGAATCCCGTAATATCAATCCATGACCATGGTGCAGGCGGACACCTTAACTGTCTCTCGGAACTTGTCGAGGCAACAGGAGGAAAGATTTCGATGGACAAGCTGCCGGTAGGCGACCCCACATTGTCGGCACGCGAAATCGCAGGCAACGAGTCACAGGAGAGGATGGGGCTGGTAATTCATGAGAAAGATCTGGCGCTTCTGAAAAGGGTTGCCGGGAGGGAGCGTTCTCCCATATATGATATTGGCGTGGTAACCGGCGACATGCAGTTTACTTTCGAAGACCCGGTAAAAAAAATAAAGCCGGTAGACCTTCAGCTGGAATGGCTCTTCGGCAACCCTCCCCGCACGGTGATGAATGACAGGACTGTGGACAACGGATTTGACGAGCTGGAGTTTGATTCGAAACGGTTCAGGGAATACCTGGTTTCTGTTCTCCAGCTGGAGTCCGTGGCGTGCAAGGACTGGCTGACAAACAAGGTGGACCGCAGTGTTACCGGGAAAGTTTCGATGCAGCAGACAACCGGCAGCATACAGCTTCCGCTGAATGATATGGCTGTACTGGCAATTGATTATGGGGGGGAGCGGGGACTGGCAACGGCTATCGGGCATGCGCCGGTGGCAGCGATGGCAGATCCTGCAAAAGGTTCGGTGCTATCCATTGCCGAGGCACTCACCAACATCCTGTGGGCACCTCTTCAGGACGGTATCAGGGGTGTCTCGCTCAGCGCCAACTGGATGTGGCCCACAAGGCATGAGGGCGAGGACAGCCGGCTTTACCTTGCCGTGGAGGCAGCATCCGCCTTTGCCAAAGCTCTCGGGATCAACATACCCACCGGTAAGGATTCATTGTCCATGACCCAGAAATACAAGGACGGCACTGTTGTCTTCGCACCCGGTACAGTAATAATTTCTGCCGCGGCCGAGGTTACTGACATCAGAAAGGCGGTAAGCGCGGGACTCAAGAATGTACCGGGAAGCTCCCTTCTTTATATTGACATGGCAAAGGATGAGTTTTCTC
>SLOS01000377.1 GCA_007132365.1 Bacteroidales bacterium
ACGGGCTGGTACTTTGTGTTCTGATTTGTCTATATTTCTCCCATAAAATTTTTTTCATTCGTCAGTGTGTAATTTTAAATGAAAAAAATTTCATCTACATTTATCCTTTTAAATAGTCTGGTATGAAAAGGATGATAAAGAGAATTTTTCTGTTTGCACTGATACTTGCAATTGCAGGCTGTGCCGAATTAAGACAGCTTTCAGAGCAGTTTGAATCTCCCCGCCCCCTTACCAACCAGGAGGTTATTGAGGGACTGAGAGAAGCGCTTATTATAGGATCAAACTCGGCCGCAGCCGGTCTGTCGGCAACTGACGGATATTATCGTGACCAGGCCGTCAGGATAATGCTTCCACCCGAGGCACAAATAATCACAGATAACCTGTCACTTATTCCGGGCGGAGAAAAACTTGTAGCAGATATAATACTCAGCATAAACAGGGCAGCAGAAGACGCGGCAAGGGAGGCGGCGCCAATATTCGCCGGGGCAGTCCGCAACATGACCATAGGGGAGGGATTTGCTATTCTAAGGGGTGAAAATGATGCTGCAACCCGGTACCTGAGCTTACATACCCGCAATGAACTTTTCAACCTGTACCAGCCAAAAATAAAAAGTTCAACAGATAAGCCGGTCGTTGGAAATATTTCCACCAGTGAATCATGGAATACCCTTACCACGCAATGGAACAGGGTTGCCAATTCGGCAGTGGGACGCATGGCGGATTTGAAACCTGTAGATGTGGACCTGGACCGATACCTTACGGATAAAGCACTTGACGGACTGTTTCTGAAACTGGCGCAGGAGGAGGAAAAGATAAGGACCGACCCGGCTGCCAGGGTAACAGATCTGCTGAAAAGAGTTTTCGGATAATCCTCTGTAATATATTAATGGCGAGCATTATGAGAAAAAATCTACCGGAATAAAATGTTATTTGCATCGCCGGTCAAGATGATGATAAGACCGGGGAATACAAAACCATCCTTAAGGTAAGTCACTACCGGTTAGCTATTCAGGATGATACGGGGCATAGTTAAGTTTGGCTACTACTGATCTGAGCTTGCCGAGTTCTGGTCCTGAAGGAAATATTCCATTTTTAAGGCTGAGATTATTTTCAGGTTTAATTATTGTTTTCAGCCTGTTGACTGCAGTTCTCAGTATCAGGTCGTGATCAAAAGCAAGGGCCGGTATATCCTTTAAATTAAACCACATGGCATTAACCGCATCATCCCCGGCAACAGGATCAATTTCAGACATCTTTACAAATCCAAAATAGGCCACTGTAATTACCCTTCCTCTGGGATCACGGTCCACTCCGCTGTATGCTCCCAGCTGCTCCAGCTCAACACCTTCTATTCCCGTCTCTTCATTCAGCTCCCGTGCAGCACACTTCAAAGTCGTCTCGTCCATATCCAGGAATCCCCCGGGGAATGTCCATCTGCCCTTATACGGTTCCTTACCCCGTTCAATCAGCATAACATTCAAATCTTCACCATCAAAACCAAAAATAACGGAATCGGCGCTTACTGCCGGCCTTTGATAATCGTAGCAATATTTACTCATATCGGACAAATGCATTAAAAAGCGTATGCGAATTATTTTGCAAAACAAGAAATCAAAGTTAATTAATATTTTTGCCAACTTTAACACTCCATTTAAAACAACAAAACAGATGGTTTCTGTAATCTTACCATTTTACAGGCCAGGCATGAAACTTGAAGATGCCATTGAAAGCATTGTCAACCAATCTTTTACCGACTGGGAACTGATACTGGTTAACAACAATGCCTGTGAAATATCTTCTGCCATAGCCTACAAGTGGAGCGAGACTGATCAAAGGGTAAGAGTTATTACAGAACCTGTCCAGTCCGTTGCCCATGCTATGAATACAGGCCTGCGCCACGCATGGGCAGACCTCGTTGCAAGGATGGATGCCGATGATATCTCACTGCCGGGAAGACTGAAGAAGCAGGTGGAGTATATGACCAATAATCCGGGGACAGGTGCGGTGGCAACACAGACCATATTCAGCACTGACATTAAAAAAAGTAAAGGGTTTTCATTGTATGCCGACTGGCAAAACAGCCTGATCACTCACCGCGAGCATTATCTTGCACAATTTGTTGAGTCACCACTGGCCCAGCCAACCATTATGTTCCGCAAAGAGCTCATTGATCTTTACGGTTATTATAACACTGAAAATCTGCCTGAGGATTATGAACTATGGCTGCGGTGGTTTGAGCAGGGAGTCAGGTTCTATAAAATCCCTGAAACCCTGGTGCGATGGAACGATCACAGTGAAAGGCTGACACGGACTAATTCAAATTATTCTGCAGATGCTTTCCTGCATGTCAGGTATAAATACCTCGCCCGCTGGCTAAAAAAGAATATAACCCCGGGAAAAAATATTATAGTATGCGGCAGCAGTAAAAATATAATCCGTAAAGCTGAAAACCTTGCAGCACTGGGAATTAGAATATTCGGTTTTACGGATGTCAAACCTAAAAGTTCACCAGACTTAAATATTGTCCCCTACCAGGATCTTACCGATCCAAAAAAATACTTCATTCTTAACCTGATCTCTAAAAGGGGGGTCGGGCAGGTCATAAGAAGACATTTCAAAAAACTGGGTTTTACTGAAGGTAAAGACTTCCTGCTGGCCGGATAAACTAAATAATTGGTATTTTAGCAGCCATTTCATAAAAGTGCACGATTCTGACATCTTTCCCGGTTCACGGGGACTGTTGATGACAGTATGGTGGCAGATCACCAAACTAATGTGTCTTAATGATAAATAAAACCGAACAACAGGAAAAGCAATACCTTGAAAAGATAAAACAGAAGCTTCTGGATGAGATAAACAAGGCAGATGTGAATATTGATGCCCACTCAAAGGATATTCAGGAATACAAGGATTATCTGTGGGAAAACCGGGCCGGAATGGACCATGCGGAAAAGGTTTCAATGAGACAATCCATCTGGCAGACCGCCCTTACGGGCGAATCGGCCGCAGCCAGACAGAAAAGGCTACGGAAATTGCTTTCATCACCCTATTTTGGAAGGATTGATTTCACCGAAGATGGCAACATTGATAAATTGCCGGTATATATAGGGGTCCACTCTTTTTTTGATCCCTCGCAGAACACCAATCTTATCCATGACTGGAGAGCTCCTGTCTCCGGCCTTTTCTATGATTCTGAACTGGGTAAGGCCCGTTTTGAGTCCCCCTCCGGCACCATAACCGGAAAGATATCATTGAAGCGGCAATACAGGATAAGACAGGGCAAAATGGAGTTCATGCTCGAAAGCTCCCTTAATATCCATGACGACATACTGCAAAAGGAACTCAGCAGGGCCACAGATGAAAAGATGAAAGAGATTGTGGCAACTATTCAAAGGGATCAGAATAAAATAATTCGCAATGACTCATCTCATGTACTGATCATCCAGGGAGTGGCCGGATCAGGAAAAACGTCAATAGCACTCCACCGTGTCGCTTACCTGCTTTACAAATACAAAGAATCGATTACCTCAAAAGATATTCTTATAATATCTCCCAATAAGGTTTTTGCCGACTATATATCGAACGTATTACCGGAGCTTGGAGAGGAAAAGATAGCAGAGACCGGAATGGAAGAGCTGGGCCGCCAGCTGCTTGAGAAGAAATACCGGTTCCAGACATTTTTTGAGCAGGTTGCCAGGGTGATTGAAGGAAAAGACAGGCAGTTTATCCGCCGGATAACCTTCAAGGCCTCACATGAAATGCTTAACAAGCTGAACAGGTATGTCACTTATATTGAAAATGAGCTGTTTGTGCCGAATGATCTTAAGGTTGGCAGATACTATGTACCCTATACGTTTGTTGCCCAAAAATTCCTTGCCTTCAGCAGGGTTCCGCTATTCAGGAGATTTGCCGTAATGGCACAGCAGGTGGCTGATTTCATAACAAGGACACACAGAAAAGAGCTTAACTCCGCCGAAGTGAAAAAAGTAGAATCTGATATCAAAAAGATGCTCAGATACAGTAACCTTCGTGATCTGTATAAACACTTCTATGATTGGCTTGGAGAGCCGGGATTGTATAAAAATACGAAGGGCGGTCTTGAATATTCTGATGTTTATCCGCTCATATATCTTAAACAACGTCTTGAAGGGGTTAACACAAATGACCGCGTAAAGCATCTTCTTATCGATGAGATGCAGGATTATACACCTGTCCAGTATGCCGTTCTGGCCAGGCTCTTTCCCTGTAAAAAAACAATCCTCGGTGACACCAGTCAGTCTGTCAATCCCTATAGTTCATCTTCTGCCGATGATATCGGGATGGCTTTTGTAAATGCTGACAAGGTAAAGCTTCTGAAAAGCTACCGGTCTACCATTGAGATAACAAATTTTACACAATACATAAACCTTAATGATGAACTCATTCCAGTTGAGAGGCATGGAGAAGAACCGGCTGTAAAAGAATATTCCGCAAGCGACGGAGAGATACTGGGGATAAAGGATGTTTTAACTGATTTCCGCAGCGGGGAATACAATTCCCTTGGAATAATCTGCAAGACACAGAAACAGGCCGGCTGCCTTTATGAAATGCTCAAAGATCATCCTTCAGGGGTCTATCTTCTAAATCCGGAAAGCATTGCATTTGTAAACGGAGTGGTAATAACTACCGCCCATATGTCAAAGGGGCTGGAATTTGACCACGTAATAGTTCCCTTTGTTTCGGAGAGCAACTATAAATCAGAAACCGACAGGAAAATGCTTTATATTGCCTGCACAAGGGCAATGCATAAACTGGATGTGACCTGCACAGGGAAAATTTCAGGGTTCATAAAAGCCCGGAATTAAAACGGTACTGCTCAGACCATGTCATTTTTAAAAGTTCGGGATCCATCCTTCCTGTTTAGGAATTCTCACTTCATTTAATTTCCTCTCTCATAATTTTGGAATTTGAGCTGTAACTATAAACCATTCCTCAGTGCCCTTGTAAATGCCCGGATGTTTTCAGTTGATACTCCGGGAGGCATGCCACCGCCAACTGACCAGAGGATATGGCTCTTATCTTTGATGGACCGGTACATCTTCAGTGTACCTTCACAGACCTGTTCCGGAGTGCCGGTTGCCAGTACATCACGCGGAGGGAGATTTCCCATTAGTGTGATATCCCCACCGGCAAGATCACGGATTTCCTGCAGTGAATGTTCGAAGCTGAAGTTAAAAATATTAACTCCGATATCCTTCAGATATGGAGTACTTATAATTCCCTGGGCATCATTATGAAAAAAATTGACCCTTGCATTGAACGAGGAAAAAATCCGTTTCAGATATGGTAATGCAAAAGCACGGCACTCATCATCACCAACAAATCCCACAATATCGTCAAGTATAAGAATTCCATCTATTGACGGGAATTTTTCCTTCTGATACTCCAGCCAGCTAATGGTAAACCGGGTTATTTTTTCAAGAAGCTTGTGTGTGTTATCGGGATCCATCATCATGGCCATCATCAATTCAGTGGACCCCATAAGAAATGATGCTATATTCAATGGGCCACGGGCAATGGCAAATTTGATCTCATACCCGGCTTTTTGAATCTCGGTTTGACAATTAACCAGTCGCTGTATGATAAAAGGAAGCAAACCGTCGGTTTTCGGGTTGGGATCTTTTATGCTGTTAACCCCGGAAATATCATTTATAATGGTTTCAGCATGAGGCAGTTCCTTTTCTGTCCATATCATCCTTGCTCCAAATGCCGATGGTTCGGTACACATGGCGAACTCGGACCAGAAACCGGGCATGAACATTACATCGGGAAATGTTCTTTCCGCATGCAGATTAGCTTCCAGCCAAAGCTTCTCGGAAGAGTAATAATTAAGGGCGCTGATCCCATACCAGCCCGGAAGCCAGGGGCTATCTATAATAAAGGCAGCCGGTGGTTCAGGCAGTAATTCACCGTCAATTATTTTAAGAAGGTTGTGCCAGTGTAAGGTCTTCATGATAATCAGGCAGGTTATATGAGATTATTATTCCAATACTTATATTCTCACATAATTGGTGCCGTAGGGATACCTCTGTGGCCTGCTTAGCATGGCATTGGCAGCATCATTGTTCCTGAATCTCTCAGCCCTGGGATCCCATTCCAGCCTGCCGGGTATCTTCATGGCAATATGGCTTATAAGGCATACAGTGCAGCCCCGGTGACCAATTTCTACGGGACATATCGGCTGCCTGCGGCTTACTATGCAATCAAGCCAGTTACCGTAATGATCATCACTGCGGTACAAATTTATTTCACCGGGCCCGATTTTTGATTTCAGAATCTCAGGATCGCTGGCATCAAGCGCCCTGCGGCTGGCATCGGCCTCTACGGGATCGCTGGCTGTTGCCCTGTAGGCGCCGCGCGATACAAATATCCACCCGTCTGTCCCCTCATAGCGGATACCGTTGGGAAAACCGCCGCTGGTGTACATATGAATGCCGTTCTCGTATTCAGCCTTAACCATAAAATCACCATGAACATTCCACAGCCCTGACCTTGGAAATTCTGCCACTGCCTCGACTGATACAGGGCCTGTATATTCAGTATCCATTCCCCAGGCTGCCGAGTCGAAATGATGCTGACCCCATCCCGTGATCATGCCGGAACCATAATTTTCTAACCTCAGCCAGCCGGGACGGCCATAATCATTCTGCG
>SLOS01000098.1 GCA_007132365.1 Bacteroidales bacterium
ACTGCGCCAGGGTAATGGGTTTCGAGTATGTGCCTGAAGCAGTTGAGGATGCAAGATTCAATGCAGAATTCAACAATATTGAAAACACCAGTTTTTATTCCGGTGATATTAAGGATCTGCTTACGCCAGGTTTTGCAGTGCAGAATGGGAAGCCCCATACCATTATAACCGACCCGCCGAGAACCGGGATGCATCAGGAGGTGATTGACAGGATCCTGGAGATAACACCAGCGAAGATTGTTTACGTAAGCTGCAATTCTGCCACCCAGGCGCGGGATATTACGTTGCTTGATGCCGGATACCGTATAGAGAGAATGCGTGCGGTGGATATGTTCCCGCACACTCATCATATTGAGAATGTAGCGTTGCTGGTTAAGAGATAAAGTTCAGATCTGTCTGTGCCTGATACGGCATTAATGTTGCTGTTAAAAGTTCTGGCGGTATTGTCCTGAAATGGTTCTATGATTTGTCAAGGTGAAATATAACCCTTCCGAATCCCTCTATCGCTTTCAGGTTCATCGTTGAGATGCTTTTATCTATACCGGCAGCCTTCATTATCAGTGTCTTTTCATGGTTATTCATTTTGTCAAAATTGAATTCGCCACCGAACAGCCCCTTTGCAACAGAATGGCTCCTGAGTTTCTCGCAGTATGCATCATTAAATTGCTGCACTGCTTTTTCCCCTTCAGACATATGGCAAAGATAGAGTCCAAGCCTTTTGGTCAGAAGCTCACTCTTGTTTTCATTGCAGAACTTTCTGATCTTACCCTGTATCTGCCCCATATGTACTGAGCCTCCTACGATTACGGTGCTGTATTTATCGAGTGAGGGTGCAGGATGGTTCCGGAGGTTTACAAGGTCCACTTTTACCCATGACATTTCTGCGAGTATTTTTGCGGCTTTTTCGGTACAGCCATGAAGTGACATATAGATAATTACCGCCGGCATTGTTTTTTTCTGTTTTATATACGGGGATTTATTTTACTGGTCTGAAACGTTATTGTAAAGGTTTTTCGGGCAATTATAATTAATGAACAGCACATGTAAAACATTAAACCGGTTATCTTGTTTAAAATAAATTTGTTTAATACGTATTAATTTGTAATTTGTGTATATATTTCTGTTTCTCACAGGTGTTTCTGTTTCGCATAAGTATTTTTATTTTACCATGTACCTCTATTTCCCATAATATGTCCAGCCGCAGGAAACTGAAAAAAGATGTTAACAATCTTTGTTACGAGGTAATTAACGAATGTTTTACCTTTCTGGATCATTCACCTTCACTTAACCAGGAAAATGTGCAGGTAATAATTGCTGATGCGGTTGAACTGCGCAATGATTTAATTTACAGGATTAATCATTCCGGGCATGAAGGCTCTTCTTCTCGTCCTGTTAAGGCTTATTACAGGCAGATCCGGGAAGAGCTTTTTGAGAATACCATAAGGTTTATTGAACGTCTGAACAGCCTGCCCAGGTAACAGTAGTAAAACGTAATCTAACGGGATGACCTCCTTCTGATCGTTTCATCGATTTCCCTGAAGTAACTGCTCTCCATCCTTCTTGCAGCCTGCCTGTATGCTTCCTCTCCGGCTCGCCCGGCTTCAAAATGGGAGCCACGGAACCCCTCCAGTTCACGATGATAAATTGTGGCGCCTCCGGGCAGTTCAACCGAAATGGTTCCTGTCAGCAGCGCACTCCTGTAGGTTCCCGTTTCTCCCGTTGCAGATGCTGAGGCGGTTATCCTGACTATGTAATCAGCCTTAGAGGAGTTATCATCAAAAAGGTATCCTGCCTCAACTGCACTTTTCCGGAAAACCTCTCCCAGGGAGCCGTGGGAAAGCTCATGTCCCATATTATCTTCTCTGGCGACCAGCATGATTACCGGTGGCAGAATATTGATCCTTACAGCTCCCTCAGGTGGGCCGAAACGTGTGATCAGCCTTCTTATGACAGGATCGGCAGAGGCCTCTGCAACCAAGGCTTCCATATCCGCTCTTACGGTGAATGTTTCAAAAGGTCCGGAGGATCTGACAATATCAATTCCAAAACCGGTACTTCCGTCTCTTCCTGTACGGGCACGGTTATTCCTTATCGGCCTTTCAGAATAAGTGGCGACCACCGGAAAGTCCGCGACCGGTTCGCCGGTTTGATCCAGTACCTTGAATTTAAGGAGTGAGGAGGGCACTTCATGCCCGGTTTTTATTTCAAGAGTTGGATGTTCCGGTATTATATCAATCCTGGAGATAGTTGAGGAGAGCTCATTGAATATTTCGCTGCCTAATTGAATGTCGTTTCCCCTGAATTCAACAGGCAGGGGGTCATCAAAATAATTTTTTATTGCCTCCATGGAACTAATGAGCTGAACCAGGCTGTTGCGAATCTGACCATCATCCCGGCTCCTCAGTGCATTTTCAAGGTAACCGGCGGAAAGTCTGGCAGCATCGTTCTTTCTCCTTTCTGATATTTCCCGGTGCCTGGCTACCGGGAGCCTGTAATATATCCAGTAGTTTTCCTGATCTTCCCACGTGTCTGTAAGCTCATATCCCTTAAGCACCTCCTGTGTCCTGGCCTGTATTGTTGATGTATAATCCTCCCTGAATCCCAGTTGTGATTCAAAAGCATGCAGGACTGAGTTGGATGATATGGTTACCGATATTTCACCTGCAAGGTCGGCCATGGCATTCTGCCTGGCTGTTTGCTGATATTGATGAATATTCCGGGTTTTCTGTGCCCAGCCGATACCAATATAATATCCCGGCAATACGGGACGGCTCCTTACCCAGTCCGGCTGTGGTGATGAAGGTTCTGATACGGTCCGTCCGGGCCCGCATCCCTGAAAAATCATCAGAAGAGAGAGAAGCCACGCATATTTAAGATCAGGTAAACTCATTGCTCAGGATTATATTCATTTACAGCCTCACTAACTGCCAGCGCTATACCCCCGGTAAGTTCGCTGCGCAACATATCGGCAGTTTTTATATCCTGTCTTGCCCCGAACAGGTTCTGCATTTCCCTTATCTGTTTGGGCTCATCACGGATATTATCTTTTGGCGAATCCCTGTCAATGTATTCCCAGTGCCCCGGTACAAGGTTCTCCGTCTCGCCTTCAAAAACTGCATAATGAACCTGGTCGCCGGGACTGAGCTCAGCAACTCCCGATACCAGCACGGCACCGGTTTCCGTTGAGCTGAGCTGATAATGAAATGTGCCTGAAGCCTTGTTTTCTCTCCGGTACTCATAAAAGGTAACCTTATGGTAAATGGTTTTCGACGATTTTTCCCTTGTCACGTTATCTTCAATTTCGATAACCTCTTTAAGGTACGCTTTTCTTTCAGTGCGCTGCAAACGGCCTTCGCGGACTTCAAAGGATGTAAGTTTACCTGTCAGCAAGGCCTTTACAGCCATCAGCCGGCCGAATTTCATCTCACTCCCCAGCCGTGCTGCCACTTCCTGTTCCCTCAGAAATGCATCCAGGTTCCGGTCATCCACTATCTGTATGAAAGGGTTATTCATGTTGCTTAATTCTGCGGCAATGCGGCTTTTGATTATGTTATGCGCATTTCTCAGCCTTGTAGTGTTCTCAAATTCTGCTATGGCAATTGTGAGCATACCTTTTGACAGGGCATCGTCACGCAACTCCCCTGCATCTTTGTATGAACCGTGATTATCAATAAGATTACTGAATGTTTGGTAAGCTCTCCTGTAAAAGCCACTTCTCAGCTGGTTCACTCCCACACGGTACAGCGGTTCGCTCCTCGTTATTCTCAAATATTGACTCAGGTCATGGTAAGAGGGGTCGATTCTTAAAATCTCCGAAAACATTGATTCGGCCAGGCTGAAATTTTCCTCATCAAGCAGCAGCCGTGCCTCTTCAAAAACACTGTCCAGAAACCTTGGTCTGGCTTCCTCATAATGTGAAGCAGCCTGTGGCGGCATGGCAAGTTCTATACCTGTTGCCCCGATCCTTTGCTGGTATTCAAGGGCATCCAGATATTTATAGACAGTTTCCCTGTCATTACCTGAAAACCATGCCTGGCTTACAAGTTCAGCCTTTGAATCCAGGGTTCTCTGACCGGTTCTTCTTAGTCCGGTCGCTGCTTCAATATTGTTGGGGTTCGCCCTGAAGGAGCGAAGGTAATTCTCCGCAGCAATTTCGTACAGGCCCTCCTCTTCCAGCTTCTGTGCCTGCCTTGCCATTCTCTTTGATGTACACGCTTGTACCCCGATAACGATAACAAGCAGCAGTAAAACCGGGACATACGATATATTTCTGACTGATTTTTGCACTGGAATTTATTTTTTTGTTTTATTCATTAATTGCCGGTCCGCCAACGGCAGCCGGACAGATCATGGCACAACATATTCAGAATAACCTGCATCAAACTGCAATGCTTCTATCGCCCCTGAAAGATAGACCAGGGGTGCATTCCAGTTTATTGCAACTTCATTTGATGCATACGAGCACCAGTCGTCGACATACGATTCATCAGGGATATCGGACGGATAATCACAACCGTCCTGTTGTCCGGGATTGGGCCCTCCCGCAAGCAGCCCCGGCACCGGATCCGGAAGCGCATCTGCATCCGATGGCCTGTGATGAATGTGCATGGGCGTTCTGTAACCGTATCCTGTGACAAAAGAGTATCCTGTTGCATTTCGTCCCAGAAGATAATCCATGTTGTGCAGCGCTCCGTCGAGATAATTCCTGTTGCCTGTTATATGGTATGCATTGATAAGCGCAATACCCTGGTTGGCCGCCACTGAATTGCTGCCCCATACAAAGTCCCTGCGCGATTTGCCCATAACGGCATGGTAAGGCTGATGCTCAAGGCTGTCAATAAGTTCATCGGCAAACCTGGTGAGCCTGATTTTTATGATCTCGATATACCCGGAAGCAAATTGGGGCAGGTTATCACTGTGCCTGAGCAGCGAATAGTATGCCAGGAGCCTGACCTGGTTCCAGGACGGTAAAGGCATGCCGGTATCAGGAAAAAGGTTGACCGCCTTGAAGTATGTCTCGTTTTGAGTTGTAATGAAAAGTTCCGATGCTGCCCACTTGAATTCATCACTTACATTGACGTCTCCATAAGCCCCGGTAACAATACCGGGATCATAGAGCTTGTTCATCTCGTTCTGCCTGTATAATATATCAGGATTTTCAATGGCCCACTCCCATGCAAACTCAGCTGCCCTGAGGCATGAATCCGCCAGTCCCGGAACCAACTGTTCAAAATCCCGGAAAACTCTTGATGCCTGTGCCATAACAGCAGTAAAGTTCAAAGCCGCTGCAGTGCTCTTCTGAACAACGTAACGCTGCTTTACAGCCTCTGCAGGCATGAGCCTGCCTTCAAAACCTGCCGTTGTAAGCTTATGATATACACCTCCGTCATGAGGATCCTGCATTTTTATCATCCACCGGAGGTTCCAAAGAAGCTCGTTCAGTATATCGGGCAGACCGTTGCCGCTTTCGGGGATATTGACATCAAGGTCGCTGTAATAATCGGGGAAATCTTCCCATGCAGAGAACATGGTGCCCATGGTAATGCCGCTGTTTACAACGTACTTATTATAGTCCCCGGCATCATACCATCCTTTGGGTGCTGATATTATAGTGCCCTCGGGCCTGTTTTCTCCGGCAGCAGAGGCATGCACCATGACAAGTGTGTCAGGATGACCGGCCGGCCTGCTCCAGGGGCCTGCAAATTCAAATTGCAACGGGACCGACATTCTCTGGAAATAGTAGGATTTCAGCGAAGTTTCTGCCAGTCTCGAATGAACAAGGGAACCGATCTCAAAAGGCCACGAATAACCCAGTCCGTGTACTGCAACTACATAATTCCCCGAAAGGGTAAAGTCAGAAAAATCTGCAATCCATGTCTCTGCCGGTGAATATGGCGCGGACTTAGGGCCGCTGGTAGCTCCTGCAAACAGGGTGTCGGAAAGATCCGGTGTGGTGATATAAAATTTATCTGCCTTAAAACCCTTTATTGCCGCTACTTTGGGTGCATTCGGATAATAACCTCCCTGGTTTATCAGGATCTGTTCAGTGCGTCTCTGCGAAAAACCTGTAATCGGGATCAGGCCAATAAAGAATATAACAATTGCTCTTAACATCAGACTATGCAAATTTATTGACTGCAAAACGCCGGGAAATGGGAATAACCACTAATAGCCTCGCTCCCTTCTCATCTGATCCATCTCCTGGTTAAAGGTATCCTTGAATTTTTCGTAGTTGTAGTCCACCCTGAGCCGCTCATCATTTGAAATGCGCTGATTCATGGCGTTCAGCAACTCTTCTCCGGAAAGTTCCACGGCAATGTAGGTCTTGTACAGTCCCTCATGGGTCCTGGTGAGCTCTTCACAAATAACCCTCGTTCCACTGAGCCTTTGATTGATAACCTCCCGTGAGAGACCTTCATAGCGCTGGGTAAATTCCGAGCGGTTTCCGACAGATACATCCTGAACGTAATTATCTATGACACTTTTCACCGTAACCTCGATCTGGGCCGCAAGTTCCGCCCTGGCATTGCTGAGTGCCATTCTTTTTGAGTTTGCCTGGTTCTGGCTCTCAGCAACTGAGTTTGCCCTGAAAAAGTCCCTGTCCGAGAAAAACTGCGGACCGCTGCAAAGCACTTCAACCCTGGTTTCACCCGGGGGGGCCTGGACCA
>SLOS01000102.1 GCA_007132365.1 Bacteroidales bacterium
GAAACGGTATATTTTACCTGCTCCTCCTGAAACAAGGTTCTATGCAGATCGTGAATCAATAGAAGCTGCCGGTCTTCATCCTGGCTTAAGGGAGCATAACCATTCCCCTGCACTTGTTGTAAGCGGCAATGGAGATCTTCTGTATATGGCATATACATCCTATGATGAATACGAGGCCGGGGTGGTATTGATAGGCAGCCGTCTGAGATTTGGTGCAGAAGAGTGGGATATGCCCGATCTGCATACCGGTTTTGCGGGAGTGAATAACAGCACACCGCTTCTCTGGAATGAAAACGGCAGGCTGTATTTGTTTTTTGGCAGTAGTGGGATAGACAATGCGTATCCTTTTCACTACAAGATATCTGATGACAACGGTGCAACATGGAGCGAGGTGATGTTCCCGTATGTTAAGAACGAGGCGAAACTGGAAGACTGGAGAAGGCAACCGGTCAGTACGGTGGTCCGCGACCTGGAAGGGACCATGTATGTTCCTACCGATGGTGACAATGGTGCCACTATTTTATGGGCCACAGATGATAACGGTCAGACATGGTATGACACTCACGGCCGGGCATACGGCCGTCACACTGTATATGCGATGCTGAAAGATGGTGGCATTCTGGGAGTCGGGGGCAAGTCTACAGATATAGATGGTTTTATGCCTAAATCGGTGTCATATGACAAAGGCAGGACATGGAGTGTTAGCAAGACTCCTTTCCCTTCTCAGTATGGCCGTCACCGTCCTTCACTTGTGCGGTTAAAAAGCGGACGGCTGTTCATGACAGGGGATTTTCACAGCAGATATGCGGATAAGCTTCCGGATGATGTTCCTGACTGGGGCTGCTATGTTGCCCTTTCGGATGATGAGGGCCAGACCTGGCACATTAAACAGTTATACGGGGCAGGAAAACACAGATGGGAAGCCAAGCACCTGGGTGACAGTGCCCGTGTAACGGTGGGTTATTCTGTTGCCAGTCAGGGGAATGATGGACTTATCCATATTGCCACTTCCATAAACAGGCAGGCAATTCACTTTGCAATGAATGAAGCCTGGATCATGGACATGGATGCTGATGAGACCGATGTAAATGTGCTTTTGGCCAGCTCAGCATCAGCAATAAAAGATGTCAGTGAATACAGGGAATATTATCCGGGCGGACAGGTAAGGGTTAGCTGGAATGGTGGTGTTGCTGATGATGGGCGTTTTCTGCTCCATGGTACCGAAACCTGGTATTATGAATGTGGCCGGAAACAGCGGGAGGCAACATATGAGCTTGGTTACAAGACAGGCAGGGAAACATTCTGGCTTGGGAATGGCAACAGGAAATGGCAGTGGGAATATGATAACGGAGGTCGTGATAAATGGACTCAATGGTGGCCAAACGGAAAGAAGAGATCAATTTCCCACTGGTTGAATTTCAGGGCTGATGGATATGCAGTACGCTGGGACAGATCAGGAAATATTATCAGTGAGGTGTTATTTAAAGACGGTGAGATTCAATGACAAATAATTGAGTTATCATATATGTTATGTCTTTCTATCCTTGGAAACAATATAAACTCATAATTCTTTTTTCAACAATTTTAAAGATTATCCTATGAAGAAAACAGTCATGATTATTTCAGGGTTTTTACTTGCAGCATCAATTTTTGCTCAGACATCAGATTTGTTAAGCTGCCATTCAGTTTCGGAATATTCTGAAGGCAAAATAGCCGGTCATATATCCAATTATGATCATTCAGAACAAAGTAAAAATGAAAAATTTTCTTCCTATTCCGTTGGTGACTTTGCCCATGGGGGCATTGTCTTCTGGGTTGATGAAACAGGCAGGCATGGATTGGTTTGTGCCATTGAAGACCAGTCGGCCAGTATTATCTGGGCACGCCGGTTTATTGATACTGAGGCTTTTGGTGATGGTATTTATTCCGGGAAAGAGAACACCGCTACAATCATATCAGCTCAGACAGCTGCCGGCGATACCGAGATTAAATTTGCAGCCCTTATTTGCGATGAGCTGACCATTACAGTAAATGGTATCACCTATGACGACTGGTACCTTCCTTCCAGAACCGAATTGAAGCTGATGTGGCAGAGCAGGGCAGCCATCAACAGAACAGCGACAGCGAATGGTGGCGCTGCCTTTGAAAATAGTGGTTTCTACTGGAGCTCCAATGAGTACACTGATAATCTCGCCTGGATGCAGCCTTTCTACACCATCAACCAGCACTATTACTTTAAGAGCGATGTTGCCAGGGTGCGCGCTGTACGGACTTTTTAACCGGTCGGCAGTTGTTTTCAACATTAATCAATTTAAAACCAAAAGTATTTTAATGATGAACAGGAAATATTATTCTTTGACTTTGTGCACAGTTATCTGCATCTTTTATGCAGGTGTATATAACATTTATGCAACCGCGATGGATCAGCCCGGCAATTCTGGTTGCTGCAGTTTGGATGCCGGTCCGGAAATAAAAGCCCCATGTGATAATCAGGGAAATGATAAACCTGCAGGGGGATCATTTACCGGATTCAGGCAAGGCCCTGTTGAAGAGTTTCTGGGCGAGCCTTTTTTACTGATTGAAAAATTGTTTGATGGCAGGGGGGGAAGGAATATTATAACAGCTCAGGACGGAACTTTGCTTGCTTTCCACAGTAATTTCGTGGTAGAAAGCAAGGATGGAGGCCGGACCTGGAGTGATGAACGCTTCATAGGTGAGGATGTCCGGGGATATAATGCAATTTTAAACGAAAAAAACGGAGAGATAATGCTGGTCCATACCGGGGGGTATATATGGAAAAGCCCTGATAATGGTATTACATGGAGCCGCGAATCAATAGAAATACTGCCCAACAGCATGATGCACGGAACTCCCGATGGTGTTCCCCTTGTCCTTTGGGCGATGCAACCGGGTGTTACACTTATGTTCGGGGAACACAAGGGCCGTCTTATCATGGCTTCCAGGATCTGGAGGGTAGCGGATAACCCGCGCATTTTCCCGTGGTGGTTATTTCAATACAGCAATTCACTTTACAGTGATGATAACGGCAAAACCTGGCAGTCAAGTTCTCCATTTCCTGAAATAGGGACAGGTGAAGGGGCGATTGCCGAGCTTTCGGATGGACGGTTGTTTTACTCCTCCCGAAAACATTACTTTGATAGAAGATATCCAGAACTTTTCAGTCATGATCTTCACTATGCGTTCAGTTATGACGGAGGGGAAAACTGGGAAGATCTGCGTGTGAGCCAGGATCTGCCGGATGGCCCGCGTCATCGCAGTGAGGAACCCGTGGGTATGAATTTTAACGGGCATTTTGGCCTTCTGGGCGGACTGCTGAGGCTGCCGGTAGAGGGCCATGACATTCTCCTGTACAGTAACGTTGATACACCCTGTCATAACCGGAAAAAGCTCACAGTCTGGGCAAGCTTTGACGGGGGCGAAACCTGGCCTCTGAAGCGACTGGTTTATGATGGTCCGGCCGCCTATTCATCTCTTGGAGCCGGGAGGACCGGCACTGCATCTGAAGGAATGATCTACCTGATGTTTGAGGGAGGTGAAAAGGGGCCGCATTCGGAGGTTAACCTTGCAGTTTTCAATTTAAGATGGTTATTGGGGGATCATAATATAAATGATTTCCTTAAATGATGATTATCCCTTTCAATCAATCAATCAATCAATCAATGTATATGGATGGTTATAAAACCAAAATATTTTGGATAATAGGATTAAAAGATCAAGGTTAAAAGTCTTAATGGTGCTGATTCCTGCAAATG
Source organism: Bacteroidales bacterium (assembly GCA_007132365.1). Taxonomy (GTDB): domain Bacteria; phylum Bacteroidota; class Bacteroidia; order Bacteroidales; family PUMT01; genus PXAP01. The sequence continues at coordinate 3,774 of SLOS01000102.1, forward strand.
TGCTAATAGTCAGTTTTTCTGCACTGTCTTTCGGATCAACAGGCATGTTTGGGCAAGTTTCAGATTCTCCTGATGCAGGAACCAGCAGTGAAAAAATTGAATCAGTCTTACCGGTTGAATATTCCCTGATAAATTCTGCAGGCATAAGCCTTATCAGGATTGATCCCGGGAGTTTCATAATGGGAAATGATAATGAAGGAAACTGGGATGAAAGCCCGTCAAGGAAGGTTTTTATAAGTCAGCCTTTTTATATAAGCAGGGACCTGGTGACTGCAGATCAGTTCAGGCAGTTCAGGTCAGAAGCCGGCTGTAATGAAGATCACCTTCCTTATATAACCGGCATAAGCTGGTATGATGCGGTTGAGTTCTGCAAATGGTTGACTGAGAAGGAAGGAGTTGTATACCGGTTACCGACTGAAGCCGAATGGGAGTATGTAGCCAGGCAGTTTTCCGGAAGCACGGGGGGAAAATAGAACAGTGTTGCGATTTTGTCTGGTGAAAGGCTTGAGTGGTGTCATGACTGGTATGGAGCATATCCTGAGGAAGATTCTGTTGACCCTTCAGGCCCCCGGAGCGGTCATTCAAGGGTTGTCCGTGGCGGTCCGCTCGACAGGGAATCCAGGTACTGGATCCGGGAAGATTTTATAACACCTTCAAACCGGTCGTCAATGGCACCCGGATTCGGGCATTATGCTTATGATAAGTATAACTCATTCGGAAAGCATAATATAGGTTTTCGTGTTGTTCAGGCCCCGTTTCCGCAATCCGTATCCTATGACAATGAGCCCCATTATCCGATGCTTGGAATAAAACAGACCAACAGGCATCTGGATGCAGGTCCTGACTCCGAAAAGCCCTATTTCAGGAAACGGTATATTTTACCTGGCCCACCTGAGACAAGGGGTTATGCAGATCGTGAATCAATAGATGCTGCCGGTCTGCATCCTGCCTTCAGGGAGCATAACCATTCCCCTTCACTTGTTGTATGTGACAATGGAGATATTTTGTATTTGGTATATACTTCTTACCTGGAGTATGAGGCCGGGGTGTTATTGATAGGCAGCCGTCTGAGATTTGGTGCGGAAGAGTGGGATATGCCTGATCTGCATACCGGTTTTGCGGGAGTGAATAATAAAACACCCCTTCTCTGGAATGAGAATGGCAGGCTGTATCTGTTCTTTGGCAGTCCCGGAATAGACAATGCATATCCTTTTCATTACAAGGTATCTGACGACAACGGCGCAACATGGAGCGAGGTGATGTTTCCATATTTTAAAAACGAGGCGAAACTGGTTGACTGGAGAAGGCAGCCAATCAGTACGGTAGTCCGCGACCTTGAAGGAACCCTGTATGTTCCTGTCGATGGCGATGGGGGTGCTTCTATTTTATGGGCTACAGATGATAACGGCCAGACATGGTATGATACTCAGGGCAGGGCATACGGCCGTCATACTGTATATGCCCTGATGAAAGATGGTGGTATTCTGGGGATCGGGGGTAAATCTACCGATATAGATGGCTTTATGCCTAAATCGGTGTCATATGACAAAGGCCGGACATGGAGTGTGAGCAGGACTCCTTTCCCGCCCCAGGGTAACCGTCAGCGTCCTTCACTTGTGCGGTTAAAAAGCGGACGGCTGTTCATGACAGGAGATTTTCACAGCAGATATTCGGATAAGCATCCGGATGGTGTTCCTGACTGGGGCTGCTACGTTGCCCTGTCTGATGACGATGGTCATACATGGCATATTAAACAGTTATATGGTGCAGATAACCCCAGAGATGATACTGTTCATGTAACGGTTGGTTATTCTGTAGCCCGCCAGGGGAAAGATGGACTTATCCATATTGCCACTTCCATAAACAGGCAGGCAATTCACTTTTCGATGAATGAAGCCTGGATCATGGACATGGATGCTGATGAAACCGATGATACTGTCCTGATGGCCAGCTCAGCATCAGCAGTAACAGAAGTCAGCGAATACAAGGAGTATTATCCTGGCGGACAGGTAAGGATTCGCTGGGAGGGTGGTGTTGCTGATGATGGGCGTTTTCTGCTTCATGGCACCGAAACCTGGTATTATGAATGCGGCCGGAAACAGCGGGAGGCAACATATGAGCTTGGTTACAAGACAGGCAGGGAGACATTCTGGCTCAGGAATGGCAACAGGAAATGGCAGTGGGAATATGATAACGGAGGTCTTGATAAATGGACACAATGGTGGCCAAACGGACAGAGGAGATCAATGTCCCACTGGTTGAATTTCAAGGCTGATGGATATGCAGTGCGTTGGGACAGATCCGGAAATATTATCAGCGAGGTTTTCTTTAAGGATGGTGTTATTCAATAGCAGAGAATTTTGCTAAGATCTTATATTTCAGGAGTATGACTTTTCAGAGGATTATCACCTGAAGCACGGATTTAATAATTTTCATTACATGAGGATGGTTGCAACATAATTGTTCCGGGGTAACAAGAATTAACACAATAATAAAAATTATGAAAGCAAGCAGGAGAAAATTCGTAAAAACCGGTACCGCTTCAGTTCTCGGGGCTTTGTTTGCGGGAAGGTCACTGTCATCCTGCAAACCGTTGCAATTACGTCTGGATAATGATCTTATTGGAATGTCGTTTGAAAAAAGAACAGGAACCCTGGAAGCTATTGAAAACAAACTTACCGGTGAAATATACAGGATATCAGGCGACACATTTGGTGTGGAAGCTGATGAATTTATGATCGGGTTTGATGAGGTAAGGATAAATACACTTAAAAAGGAGGGCAATAAATTTTTTGCAAGTTACAGGTCTGGAGTGATGGCTATTGATGTCATCTACATCCTTGGCGATAAGAACCACTTTGCTGAAAAGAAAATTATTTTAAGATGTGACA
>SLOS01000347.1 GCA_007132365.1 Bacteroidales bacterium
ATGCGCCAAATGCTTCAAGCGCCCATACCTCCATTTCACCAAAACGCTGTCCTCCAAACTGAGCCTTTCCACCAAGCGGCTGCTGGGTAATAAGGGAGTAAGGGCCAATGGAGCGGGCATGCATCTTGTCGTCAACCATATGTCCGAGTTTCATCATATAGATCATACCAACGGTAGCAGGCTGGTCAAACCGTTCTCCTGTACCGCCGTCATAAAGGTAGGTCTTGCCAAAATCGGGTAATCCCGCTTTCCTGGTATATTCAGAGATTTCATCTATCTTGGCTCCGTCAAAAATGGGAGAAGCAAAACTAAGACCAAGCTCCTTGCCTGCCCAACCAAGAACTGTTTCGTAAATCTGTCCCAGGTTCATCCTGGAGGGCACGCCCAAAGGGTTAAGGACCAAATCTACAGGAGTGCCGTCTTCAAGGAATGGCATATCCTCTTCACGCACTATTTTAGATACAATCCCCTTGTTTCCGTGTCTGCCGGCCATTTTATCTCCAACCTTTATCTTACGTTTTTTGGCAATATAAACTTTAGCCATCTGCACGATACCGGCAGGCAACTCATCTCCAATGGTAAGGTTGTATTTTTTCCTTTTATATACTGCATCGAGCTCTTTGTATTTAAGAATATAGTTCTGAAGCAACTCCCTGACGGTTTCATTCCTGTCCTTATCTGTGGTCCACTTATTGGGATTTACATTCAAAAAATCAATATCCTGCAGAAGTTTCTGCGTAAACTTGACCCCTTTGGGAACCAACTCAACATTAAGATAGCTCTTGACACCCTGGGAAGTTCGGCCATTCACAAGAATGAATAATTTATCCACCAGCTTGCCGGTCAGATCTTCTATTTTTCCGTTAAATTCTTCATCAAGTTTATTCAGGCCTGCTTTCTCGGAAACCTTCACCTTTTTATCCTTGACTGAACGGGAAAAAAGTTTTTTATCAATTACGACCCCTTGCAGCGAGGGAGAGGCTTTGAGTGAAGCATCCTTTACATCTCCCGCCTTATCTCCGAAAATTGCCCGAAGCAGTTTTTCTTCAGGTGAGGGATCTGATTCTCCTTTCGGTGTTATCTTTCCTATAAGTATGTCTCCGGGATTAACTTCAGCCCCTATTCTGATTATACCATTCTCATCAAGATCCCTTGTTGCCTCTTCGCTGACATTGGGTATATCGGAAGTTAACTCTTCCATACCACGTTTGGTGTCGCGCACTTCCAAAAGGTACTCGTCAACATGTATAGAGGTAAAAAAGTCCTCACGCACAAGCCTTTCGCTGATAACAATTGCATCCTCGAAATTATATCCTTTCCAGGGCATAAAAGCAACCTTCAGGTTGCGCCCCAGCGCAAGCTCACCCCCTTCTGTACCATAGCCCTCTGTCAGTATCTGTCCCTTATGAATTCTATCTCCCTTGGAAACGATAGGTTTAAGGGTAAGAACCGTATTCTGGTTTGTCTTTTTGAATTTTGGAAGCTTATATCTTTTAACTTCAGGGTCAAAACTTACAAACTGCTCCTTATCGGTACGGGTATAGCGGACAAGGATCTCGTTTGCATCTACATATTCAATAACTCCCTCACCCTCTGCAACTATAAGAATTCGGGAATCGGAAGCAACCTTTGATTCAAGCCCGGTACCCACAATAGGGGTTTCGGGCTTAAGAAGCGGAACCGCCTGTCTCATCATGTTTGACCCCATCAGTGCCCTGTTGGCATCATCATGCTCCAGGAAAGGTATAAGGGAAGCTGCAATGGAGGCAATCTGGTTGGGTGCCACATCCATAAGCTCTACCTTATCCCATTCAGCAAGAGGAAAATCACCATTGAATCTTGCTTTTATCCTCTGACTGACGAAAGAACCGTCATCTTTAAGAAGCGCATTGGCCTGGGCTATGGTCTTTGCCTCTTCCTCCTCAGCACTGAGGTAAATAATATCAGAGGGATTAAGGTTTACCTTGCCCGTTTCGACCTGCCGGTAGGGTGTTTCAATAAAACCCAGTTCATTTATCTTTGCATATACACACAATGAGGAAATCAGTCCGATATTAGGCCCCTCGGGTGTTTCTATCGGGCAAAGTCTCCCGTAATGAGTATAATGCACATCTCTTACCTCAAAACCGGCACGTTCGCGCGACAGTCCGCCCGGACCGAGTGCCGACATTCTTCGTTTATGAGTCATCTCAGCCAGGGGGTTGGTCTGATCCATAAACTGGGAAAGCTGGTTAGTTCCAAAAAATGAGTTGATTACAGATGAAAGGGTTTTGGAATTTATAAGATCAATCGGAGTAAATACCTCATTATCCCTTACATTCATCCTTTCCCTTATGGTACGGGCCATCCGTGCCAGTCCCACTCCAAACTGATTTGCCATCTGTTCGCCTACAGTCCTGACGCGGCGGTTACTAAGGTGGTCAATATCATCAACATCAGTTTTCGAGTTGATAAGCTCAATAAGGTATTTGATAATGCTTATGATATCTTCCCTGGTAAGAACTTTGGTATCAATATCTATATTGAGTCCAAGTTTCTTGTTTATCCTGTAACGGCCTACATCACCAAGATCATACCGCTTATCTGAAAAGAAAAGTTTTTCAATGACATCACGCGCGGTAGTTTCATCAGGTGGTTCTGAATTCCTGAGCTGACGGTAGATATGCAATACAGCCTCTTTTTCAGAGTTACAGGGATCTTTCTGAAGCGTATTGTAAATGATCGCAAAATCTGAAAGGTTCTGATTTTCCTTGTGCAACAGGATATTAGGTGCACCGGAATCAATTATTTCATCTATGTGTTCATTCTCCAGAACCGTCTCACGATCTATAATTACCTCATTACGTTCAATCGAAACCACCTCACCGGTATCTTCATCAACGAAATCCTCAATCCACGATTTCAGAACACGCGCGGCAAGTTTCCTGCCAATATGCTTTTTAAGTGCTGTCCTGGAAACCTTGACCTCATCTGCAAGATCAAAAATTTCGAGAATATCCTTGTCGCTTTCAAATCCGATCGCACGTAAAAGGGTCGTGACAGGCAATTTCTTCTTCCTGTCAATATAGGCATACATCACATTATTTATGTCAGTCGCAAATTCAATCCACGATCCCTTAAAGGGAATGATCCGCGCTGAATAAAGCTTGGTTCCGTTAGCGTGAATGCTCTGCCCGAAGAAAACCCCGGGAGAACGGTGCAACTGTGAAACAATGACCCTTTCAGCTCCATTGATGACAAAAGTGCCTCTCTCCGTCATATAAGGTACTGTGCCCAGGTAAACATCTGAGATTACAGTATCAAAATCCTCATGCTCCGGGTCGGTACAGTAGAGCTTAAGCTTTGCCTTTAGCGGAACACTGTATGAAAGGCCCCTCTCAATGCACTCTTCTATTGAATACCTTGGAGGGTCAATAAAATAATCAAGGAATTCAAGAACAAAATTGTTCCTGGTATCGCTGATGGGAAAATTTTCATTGAAAACCTTGAAAAGACCTTCATTCTTTCGGTTTTCAGGAGAAGTACCCATCTGAAAGAAGTCCGAGAAGGACTTAAGCTGGATTTCCAGAAAATCAGGGTATTCAAGCTGAATCTTTGAGGATGAAAAACTGATCCTTTTTTTTCCGTTATTTGTCGCGCACATTTTAATAAATATATTTGGTGAAACTGAACAATTATAACAATAAAAAGGCCCAGGATCTTTCAATAAGATCCCAAACCCCTGAATACCACTATTTTTTGGTAGTTGCTATTTAAGTTCAACTTCTGCTCCCGCTTCTTCTAATTGTGATTTGACCGATTCGGCTTCTTCTTTGGATACGCCTTCTTTTACGGCTTTAGGTGCACCGTCTACCAGTTCCTTGGCTTCTTTCAGACCTAATCCGGTCAGTTCCTTAACCAGTTTTACAATTTGCAATTTGGCACCACCAGGTGCAGTCAGTATCACGTCAAACTGGGTTTTTTCTTCTACTGCAACTTCTGCTGCAGCGGGACCTGCAACTGCAACTGCAGCTGCAGCAGGCTCTATACCGTATTCATCCTTAAGGATCTGAGCCAGTTCATTTACTTCTTTTACAGTCAAATTAACCAATTGTTCTGCAAACGCTTTTATATCTGCCATTTTTAGTAAATTTTAATTTTAATTTTTCTGATTCTGTTATTTTTTTATACTCTGATTTCTCAGGACTTTGATACGGGTGTTTCTGATAATGTTTTGATGATTCCTGCCAGCTTGCCCCCGCCTGACTGAAGGGAGGAGATAACACCTTTGGCGGGTGACTGCAGTATCAGTACAATGTCGCCAATCAGTTCATCACGCGACTTAAGTTGCGAGAGAACGTCAACCTGGTTATCGCCAAAGTAAAAGGACTGTTCAACATATGCAGCCTTAAGCATTGGCCTTTCGTGTGTCTTACGGAACTCCTTTATCAGTTTTGCAGGGACATTACCGGTATCTGAAAACATGACAGATGTGGAATCTTTCAATACATCGTACAGGTCCTCGAAATTTTTCTCCGATTGTTCAAAAGCTTTTCTGAGCAGGGTATTTTTAACCACTACAAGATTGATGCTTTTATCAAAGCATTTCCTTCTCAGCAAACTGGTATCAGCTGCATCAAGCTCGGAAATATCAGCAAGATAAAAGTGATCGTACCTGTTAAGCTTCTCAGTCAGCTCCTGAATAATCACTTTCTTGTCTTCTCGTTTCATTTATTCAATTTTATTTTTCAAAGATTACATGGAACCCGCTATATTTAAAATTATCGTCATTTATGATAATTATTTTAACGGTATGTTTCATGCATTTAGAAAACTATGCCAGGGACTAAGGCAAATATTAATCGGTAGATTTTGGATCAATCTTCAAACCGGGACTCATAGTACTGGAGAGGTATATACTCCTTATGTATGTACCCTTCGCAGCAGCAGGCTTAAGCTTCAGAATAGTCTGAATGAATTCCCTGGCATTTTCTGTAAGCCTGGGAGTTTCAAACGACACCTTTCCAATGGAGGTGTGGACTATTCCAAACTTATCAACCTTGAAATCAATCTTACCTGCTTTCACCTCATTAACAGCCTTGCCGACTTCCATTGTTACAGTTCCGCTTTTGGGATTGGGCATGAGTCCGCGCGGACCAAGTATCCTTCCCAACTGACCTACTTTGGCCATCACAGACGGCATTGTTATGATAACATCGACATCTGTCCATCCTCCCTTTATCTTTTCAACATATTCGTCAAGACCAACATGATCGGCGCCTGCAGCTTTAGCCTCATCTTCCTTGTCCGGTGTACACAAGACCAGGACCCTGACCTGTTTACCTGTACCATGAGGAAGGGTAACAACTCCCCTTACCATCTGGTTGGCTTTTCTCGGGTCAACTCCAAGGCGAATGTCAATATCAACCGATGCATCGAAACGTGTGGAACTTATCTCTTTCACCATCTCAACCGCCTCGCTCAATTTGTACATTTTGCCGTGTTCAAGCTTTTCCAGAGCCGCCTTTCTGTTCTTCGTTATTTTAGTCATTATCTATGCTTGTATTTATCAGTTAGCAAAAGGGGAGGCACCTTTAACTGTTATCCCCATACTCCTGGCTGTACCGGCCACCATCTTCATTGCCGACTCTACCGTAAAGGCATTGAGGTCCGGCATTTTATCCTCTGCGATCCTCCTTACCTGTTCCCAGGTCACCGCAGCAACCTTCATACTGTTGGGTTCTGATGAACCTTTCTGTATTTTGGATGCTTCCATCAACTGAACAGCGACCGGAGGTGTTTTTACGATAAACTCAAATGACTTATCGGAAAAAACCGTAATGATCACGGGTAACAGTTTTCCGGCGCTTGACTGGGTCCTGGTATTGAATTGCTTGCAAAACTCCATTATATTAACGCCCTTGGCACCCAATGCGGGCCCTACGGGAGGAGAAGGATTGGCAGCACCACCTTTGATTTGCAACTTAATTAATCCAGCAACTTCTTTTGCCATATTTCTACTTTGTTTACTTTAAATTAGATGGTTACATTGTTGGAAGCATGTTGTAACCATCATGGATATATGTAGTGCGTAACAGTTCATTTGTTATACTGCCACAGGCAGTTATTCTTTTTCAACCTGCATAAAACTCAGCTCCAGCGGAGTTTTCCGTCCAAAGATCTTCACCATGACCTTGAGCTTTTTCTTCTCATCATTGACCTCCTCAATTATTCCTGAGAAACTGTTGAAAGGTCCGTCAATGACCTTCACCGATTCCCCAACAAAAAATGGTACATTTATCTCCTCTTCACTGGCTGCAAGTTCATCAACTTTACCAAGGATTCGGTTTACCTCGGACTGACGGAGGGGAACGGGTTCATCTCCCTTAGTCCCCAAAAAACCAATAACATTGGGAATATTTTGCAAAATATGAGGGATCTCACCTGCCAGAACGGCTTCAACAAGAACATAACCGGGAAAGAAATTCCGCTCTTTGCTTATCTTCTTCCCGCTACGTATTTTATAGACCTTTTCGGTTGGAATAAGTACCTGAGATATATAATCCTGCAGGTTAAGGCGGTTTATTTCACTTTCAATATACTCCTTTACCTTCTTCTCTTTCCCTCCGATAGCTCTGAGTACGTACCACTTTCTGATGTTCTCACTCATTACAA
>SLOS01000375.1 GCA_007132365.1 Bacteroidales bacterium
CCGTTGGCATCATACCAGTGCTGGAGAAACTCGGCCTTCAGCTTTGCCATATCCACATTGGAGGGACACTCCGACTTGCATCCCTTGCATGAGAGGCACAGGTCCAGTATATCATAAAGCTCTTTATGATTGAAGGGATCGGACTTTTCTGAATTGGTAAGGAACTCCCTGAGCAGGTTGGCCCTTGCCCTGGTAGTGGTATGCTCGTCACGGGTAGCCATAAAACTGGGACACATGGTCCCTCCTATTATCTCCGACTTTCGGCAGTCCCCCGATCCATTGCACTGCTCGGTAAACCTCACAATTCCTCCCCAGGCTGAAAAATCGAAAACTGTCTCCGGCTCTCTTACCGGGTGGCCGGGAACATAACGCAAAAAGGTGTTCATCTTTGGTGTATCAACGATCTTGCCCGGATTGAATACGTTGTTTGGATCCCAGCTTCTTTTTATTTCACGCAGCAATTCATAATTCTTCTCTCCAAGCACTATCGGTATGAACTCGCCCCGTAGACGTCCGTCACCGTGTTCCCCGCTAAGGGATCCTTTGTATTTCTTTACAATATGTGCCACATCCCTGCCTATTTTATAGAAAAGCTCAACATCGGCAGGATCCTTAAGATTCAGTACCGGTCGCATATGGAGCTCACCAGAACCGACATGAGCATGATAAACAACCTCCTTGCCATAATCGTCCAGAACACTTTGCACCTCATTGATATACTCAGGCAGTACTTTAACTGATACAGAGGTATCTTCAATAAGTGTTACAGACTTGGCATCACCCTTCATTCCGGCCAGCACTCCAAGCCCTGCCTTTCTTAAGTTCCATACCTTCGGAATATCTTCCCCGAAAATAACAGGATAATGGTAACCGTAACCAGCCTCCCTCATTCTTTTTTCCAAAGCAGCAGCCAGTCCAATGATCTCCTCTTTTGAGTCCCTTGCAAATTCAATAATAAGGATTGCAGCAGGATCACCTTCAATAAAGAAGCGGTTCTTCTTCTGCTCAATATTGGCCTTTGTCAATTCAAGAATAATATGGTCCATCATCTCTACAGCACCCGGATTGAATTCGAGTGCGACAAGTGTTGCGCTCAAAGCCTCCTTTTTCGTCCTGAAATGTACACATACCAGGGCTTTTTCAGCCGGGGGAAGAGGGACAAGGTTAAGTTTAATCTCAGTAACCATGGCAAGTGTCCCTTCAGAGCCTGCTATCATCCTGCAAAAGTTAAAGTCCCCGCCCCCATCCGTAAACGGTTCGGAATTCAGCAGAAGGTCAGCAGCATAACCGGTATTTCTCCTTGTAACCTGAGGGTCGGGGAATCCATTGCGGATCTCTTCGCGGACTTCAGGTTTTGACAGGGACTCATACAGGTGCCGGTAAATTTCATTTTCCAGGGTGTCTCCTTTGCATTTCTCCAGGAACTGCTGCTTCGTCAGGCTCCCGAATTTCGCTGTGCTTCCGTCGGAAAGGACTGCATTCACCTCCAGGGTGTGGTCACGCGTACTGCCGTATATCAGCGAATGTGCCCCGCAGGAATTGTTGCCCAGCATGCCCCCCATAAGGCACCGGTTGGATGTGGAGGTCTCGGGACCAAAAAAGAGTCCGTGAGACTTTAGATACTCATTCAGTTCATCCAGGACAACACCCGGCTCTACCCTGACCCACCGCTCCTCTGTGTTAAGCTCAATGATCCTGTTCATGTACTTTGAAACATCTGTAACAATTCCATTGCCAACAACCTGTCCTGCAAGTGAAGTACCAGCCGCACGGGGTATAACTGAAATACCGTTCTTTGAGGCAAACTTCACAATCCTTACAATATCATTTTCACCGGCCGGCCTGCAAACGGCAACCGGCAGTTCCCTGTAGGCAGATGCATCTGTGGCATGTATCAGCCTGTAAACGTTATCGGTATAAACATCTCCATCCAGACTTTCCTTCAATGAATAAAAATCCACATTATCTGCAATAGCTGTCATATATAATTTGATTATGGCCTGGAAAAGACCTCTTCTTCAATTACAACATCAAATTCCACCTTTTCAATTAAATTGGTCATCATAGTCTGCCCCCCGTATCTCGATTCAATTTTAAAAGGTACCCTTATACCGTCGATATTCCGGTAATCACTCAGAATTGTCTCACCTTCAACAACATTTCCTTCATAATTTGTCCGCGTAACCATTCTTTTTACCAGGTATGATTCAGAATCTATGTAAAACTGATAGGATTCTCCATCGCTTTTACTAAGTTCAAGCCTGAATATCTCCCTTCCCTCAAATGATTCCTTTCCCATTAACTCAAGCATATAACCTTTTTCCTTCCAGTCCACAAGATCACTGTCAATGCTTGCCATTTGTCCCAAATTCCGCAGTTCGGGACCGGTAAGTTCACGGGGATCAGGCGTCATCCAGGGCTCTACCGCCCATCCCGTCTCACCGTCATAGGCCTGTATTATCTTCATTCCCTGGATATCTATCTCAAGGTACATTTTATCCGGACGTTTCTGTATCTGAATAAACGGAAGTTCCATTCCCATCTGCAATGCCTTACCGGCAGACCTTACCGTAGTGACTTTGCTGAACCTTTCCTGACCCGAGGCTTCGAAATGCCTTTTTAATATCTGATCGAGCGACTGTGTTTCTGCATGCTGGATTGATAAAAAAATTAATGTCAGAATAAAATAAACACATTTATACATAGTCGAGGTTTTAAAATAGGTTTGAACGGGAAATTACAATTTTAATTCAGAATAGAAAAAAAACTGTTAAAATAATATCCTTCCCGGCAAAAAAACACCTTCATTTTCAGTTTGCAATCAGGTAAACACCGTCATAACCACCCTGAGCCTGAAAATAAGCAGGATCTGCTGCCTGACTTTGGCAAGAGAAAGTGCTCAACCCGTTTTTAATACCTCCGGGTTGACCAGGTTGGGTATTTCGTTACCCCTGTAGAGTTCTATGATATTTAGTGCCGCAAGCTCAGACATCTTATTCCTGGTCTCGACGGTACCTGACCCGACATGCGGCAGCACCGCAACATTCTCCATACTGAGAAGGGGATTTGACGGTGCCATTGGTTCGGGATTCGTTACATCAAGTCCGGCTCCCCAAATAATGCCGTTATCAAGCGCATGTATCAGATCTTCCTCATTATGAATCAATCCCCTTGCCGTATTAATGAATATCGACGATGATTTCATCCTCCCAAAAACGTTTTTGTCAAACCTTCCGGATGTTTCTTTACTTAGACTGGCATGAACACTCAGAACGTCACTGTTTTCAACAAGATCGTCAAAGCTCACGTATCTTGCCCCGATTTCCCTTTCTGCCTCACTGTTTTCTGAGCGGTTGTGATATATGACCTCCATATTATATGCTCCCCTGCATCTTTTTGCCATTGCCAGCCCAATCCTCCCCAGTCCGAAAATACCAAGCGTCCTGTTCTTAAGCTCGATCCCCAGATTGGCATTTGGCCGGAAATAATTCCACTCACCCTGCGAGATACTTTTATGAAGGTAAAACATTTTCCTTGACACATTAATCATCAGCCCAAAGGCAACGTCTGCAGTTGCATCACTCAGCACGTCAGGAGTGTTGCCTACAGGTATTCCCTGCCTGGTTGCCTGATCCACGTCAATATTATCATACCCCACACCAAACTGAGAGATAATATCAAGATGACTGCAATGATCCAGGAACGTTTTGTCTATCTTTTCAAATGATGTGCACAGCAGAGCGGTGTGAGATCTGGCCTTCCTAATAAGTTCCTTTTGGGTCATTGGCCTGTCCTCATTCCATACAGTTAACCCATAGCCTTCCTCTCTCATCATTTCAATCCCCCTTTCGGGGAAATGACGTGACAGCAGTACCTTTATATCTTTGGTTTCTTTTTTCATATAATATCCTCTTTCACCTGATCCATTGACCTGATCGTATTATAACACCCAACACGAACGGGAAAAGCTGAATCCCGGATAATTTAAAACTTCATACGTTTTTTAATTTCAGATAAAAGCTTGGGCTCCTGTCTTTCAGGCGGGTCATTACTGTCATCCCTGACTTTGCCAAGCAGAAATCCATAAGGCTCCATCCCCTCTATCTCATCAAATATAACTTTCAGAACTGCCATACCAGGAATGAACAAAATCATTCCTGCCAGTCCCCATATAAAATTTCCGACAAAAAGCGCAATAATCGTCATCAGTGGATTCATTGAAACCCTGCCGCCCACTATAAAGGGTGTGAAAATATTACTCTCGGCCAGCTGAATAACATAAAAAGCCATGAAAACCCCAAAGGGATACCAGAGAGAATCTGTGGTAAGAAGAGCATATAGAATTGGGAAGGTGGCTCCCAGAAATGGTCCTACAAAAGGTATCACATTCAGCAACGCAGCAAAGCTGGCAAAAAGCAGGGCATGTTTGATTCCGAGGCTGTACAGGGCAATACTGTTAAGGACAGCCAGGATACATATTACAACGAACATTCCCTTTATGTAATTCTGAACCACATACTTCACCTTATTCATAACATTGGCAACCTTTTCCCTGTGATGATCAGCAAAAGCCCTTTTCATAAACTCGGCAAGGAACCTCCTGAAAAAAAGAAAGAGAAAAATATATATAGGTATAATAAATGCCATGGTTATTGTACCTGCTGTAGCAATAATACCGGTGGTAAGAGCATCAATGTTATCATAAAGCTGCCTGAAAATCGTATCCCTTATATTGTCCATTGAAATCGGCACAACACCGTCCAAATGTTCAGCCATGAATTCATTTACAGATTGCACCAGTTCTATTACCCTGTATTCAAGAGCCCCAAGGTCTTTGGCAAATCCCATTATCTGATTATAGAAAAAGTAGACAAAACCTGCAATAAAAGCCAGAAGGGCAATAAGACTGATCGCAACGGCAAGAAGAGATGGCAGGCCTTTCTTTTCCATCCACGAAGTGAATGGACTGGCCAGGATGGCAAAGAAGCCGGAAATCATCAGGGGGACAAGCACCGATTTGGCTTGTCTCATAATCAGAACAATAAGTACGATACCAAGCAGGATTACAACAAATTTAAAATATACGGGAAATTTTATCTGCATCTTATATTACTCATCTGATAATTTAATCCGGTCATTCACTTTCTTTTTCAGTTCTTCAGGACGAAGGGGTTTGGTGATATAATCATCACATCCGGCCTGGAATGCCTTCTCCTGCTCCGACCAGAAAGCATGGGCTGAAACTGCAATAACGGGAACCTGAGGGTTTATGGATTTGATTTTTCTGGTAGCTTCCAGTCCGTCCATTACAGGCATTTTAATGTCCATCAGCACAAGGTCAAATTTTTCTGATCTAAAAAGCTCTACAGCTTCCTTTCCGTTGGCTGCATGCTTAATATTCACATCAAGGTCAGAAAATATCTCTTCCAAAAAAAGATAATTCAGAATATCATCCTCGGCCACAAGAATATTCATGCTTCTCCCAATCAATTCCTCCTGCTTCAGTTTTATCGTTTTGCGTTCCCCTGCAGGCACAAAGGGTATTGAGAAGCAGAAAGTACTCCCCTTACCGGGCAGGGAATCCACCCATATGGAACCTCCCATCTTCTCCACATATGCCTTGGCGATTGCCAGACCTAGTCCTGTACCTCCCCGGCTCATACTGGCAGAATTATCCCCCTGTGCAAAACGATCAAATATCAGCTCCTTCATCTCTTCCAAAACGCCTGAACCAGTATCCTCTACCCTGAAAACCAGTCTGTCGCCTTCAATCTTCACCGAGTATTCAACATAACCCTGGCTTGTAAATTTTATAGCATTGCCCAGAAGGTTGGTAAGTACCTGTGACAGCTTAACCCTGTCACAGATAATATCAGGAACAGACGCTGTAAGGAATCTTATTTCGACTTCCGGCTTCCTGTCGAAAAACATTTTGAGGAGCTCCTCAAAAAGTTTCTGTATATCAACTGTTTCTTCGTGAAGGTCAATATCACCGGATTCAATCTTGGAAATATCAATTATATCATTTATCAGTCTCAGCAGGTGATCAGCATTGGAAGTTATTATTTCTAGATATTTTTCCTTCCTTTCCTCATCCGGTAGTTTTCCCTTGAGCAAACTCGCAAAACCTACTATGCTGTTCATGGGAGTTCGTATCTCGTGGCTCATATTTGCAAGGAATGCTGATTTCAAACGATCGCTCTCTTCAGCTTTCTCTTTGGCAATAAGCAGTTCTTTCTGGATTCTTTTTTGTTCAGTTATATCCCTTACAATAGTCATGGCTTTATCCTTACCACAAAGTACCATTCTTGCATCAAAATATCTGACTGTACCCCTATGATCCATCTCATATTCATAATACCGGGGCTGCCCGGTTTTAAAAAGAAATTGCAGGTTTTTATGCGTAAGCCTGGCAAGATATCCGGGAAGTACCTCATTTATATTCCTGTTCAGAAATTCCTCAGGTTTAACAAATAAAGAGTCAATGCTGGGTGCATGAATATTCAAAAAGATCCCCTCCCTGCTAAAAAGAAAGACAAGGTCCGGTATGGAATCTATCAGCGCCTGATTTTGAGCCAGACTCTCCTCCAGTGCCTTCCGGGCCATCGCACGTTCAGCATTGATAAGAACCTGGGCGATAA
>SLOS01000076.1 GCA_007132365.1 Bacteroidales bacterium
ATTTGACCCAAAAAAAATAGCTGCTGCGATCGGGTTGCCATGCTTTATCAAGCCCAACAACGGCGGTTCAAGCTTCGGGGTTACCAGGGTAACAAAGGAGTCGCAGATCAAAGATGCTGTTCACAAAGCACTAATGGAGGATGATGAAGTTATAATTGAAGAATTCATTGAGGGCACCGAACTGACAGGGGGAGTTATAAAAACAGCGGACAGGGAGATTCTGTTTCCGCTTACAGAGATTGTAAGCAAAAATGAGTTTTTTGATTTCGACGCCAAATATAACAGGGAAGCAGATGAGATCACTCCCGCAAGGATCAGCGAGAAACATACTAAAGAGTGTCAGGAGATATCCTCAACAATATATGATATTCTTGACTGCAGGGGCATAGTCAGGATAGACTACATACTTCACGACGGAAAGTTCTATTTTCTTGAAGTCAACACCGTACCGGGTATGACAGATACCAGTATTATCCCGCAGCAGGCTGAAGCCATAGGCATGCCAACCACCGAACTTTTTACACTGGCAATAGAGGATGCAATTGAATTTTCAAGATCCGGTCGGCAATACCCGTCCGGATCTCAATAATGTTTTCCTGCCCGGTTATAACACTGACACGTAAAAGCTCGTCAGGAACTGGTTGCAGGTTTTCTTAACCTGAATAACCGACGCTTCTGTCAGAAGTTCAATGCCAATCCTGCATTAAACATCCTCGGCAACCCGACCCTTATCCCCTGCGGCCTCCGTGATGCAATATATCTTTCATTAAGCAGGTTTTTAACGGTCAGGTTAAGATTAAGTCCCCCAGGCAGATCATACCACGCCGATAAATTCATTACAAAAAATGAGGGAATCAGTCCAATACGACCGTTGGCAGTTGCCTGGAGGTAATTGTAATCAGGATCGGCAACGGCCCTGTCAAACCATTCGCCAACATACCCGGTATTTAGCACATCTGTATACTGGCTTCCCGTGAACCGGCCACCTACCCTTACGCCAAAACCGGATTCATTCATATATTGCAGATATCCCGAAGCATTTATCATGGGAGAATAAGGAGTCCTGTTACCTTTTACATTTACAAGGACCGTATCATTCAGCGGTCCGTTTGCGATCCGCTCCACCACAAACCTGTCGTCAGAGAATTCCGAACGGGTAAATGTTGAATTTACACCTGCTGTAATACCCCCCGGCAGCCCGGTCAATTGCGAAACATTAAGGATAAGCTCCCCCTCAGCCCCCCTGTGGCTGGTCCGCCCCGCATTGATATACCCGGTTCCACGGCCGCCTGAAGACTCCGATACCGGAATAACCTGGTTGGAGAAATCCATTAGGAAGAGTGTAATCTCAAACCGGGCCACATTTTCAAACCCTGTCCGTGCCCCCGCCTCAAAGTTCCAGCTCTTTTCGGCATCCAGATGCATATCTTCACCCGAACTGCTTATCGCATCCTTGATCCTTGGAGGAGCAAACCCCCTGTGTATACCGGCAAAGATGCCGTTTTGCGGATTGAAATTGTAGTTTATCCCGGCACCGGGTATCAGCTCAGCAACAAAGGTGTTGTTCACAATGGCAACATCCTCAAAGCTTCTCCTGAGGATATTCCTCTCATAATTCAGCATCTCGGTGCGCATTCCGGCCGTGACCGAGACCCTGTCATTCAGAAAGGCTTTGTTCTGAAGCCAGGTGCTGAATGCATGTCCCGTACGTATCTCATCATCCCTCAGGTTCCCCGAAACCGCTGTGGCATTTGTACCGTTAACCCTTTGCTCGTATGCCCTCTCATAATGCAGGCGCGTACCTGCATCAATGATGTTTCTGAGACCCTTCAGCCGGTAATTGTATCTTACCCTGTTCTCAAGCCCTGCAACCTCAAACTGCCTGTTCCTGTTACCAGTGCTGTTACGCAAATATATCATGCCACCGGGAAGGGTATTGTCACCCCACACCTCCCCTGTCAGACCGGAGGAGCCACCGTCATATGTGAAATCCTGCCTGCGCCAGTTCCGTGTTGTGGTATAGCCGTAGGCGGTTGTGTTGATCTGCAGATTATCATTTAGTGAAAACCTGTGGCTCAGGCTTAATGAATATCTCCTTACCTCGAGGTTGTCGTGCGGTGCAAGCCGCACATGATCATTGCCGCCGGTTTCATACATGCCCTGTGTAAGTCCCACATACGTCGAATTTGAAACCTCATCATAAACTCCAATTTTAAGAGTTGCGGCAGACCTGGGCGAGGAGCTGAACCTCAGCTTGCCATTGATGTCGTTCAGCACAAATTGAGTGGGCCCCAGGTTTTCGGCCTGCCTTCTGAGATAATTTACCTGGAATCCTGTATTACCGTAAGTATTGCCGTAACCGGCCAGCCCGCTGTAATAACCACCCTGTCCGCCGCTTATTCGTGCATAACCCGTGCTTTCCACCGGAGGATCAGCTGTGATATAGTTTATCACTCCACCAATAGTTTGCGGACCGTACAAAATGGACCCGCTTCCCTTAAGAACTTCAACGCCACTCATCCTGTCAATGGACGGAGTATAATACATCTCCGGTTCCCCGTAAGGACCCAGTGCAACAGGTATCCCGTCCTCAAGCATCAGCACATTGCGGCTTTTGTCAGGATCGAGTCCCCTGACCCCTATATTTGTACGCAACCCGGCTCCTTCCTCTTCAACGACATGCAGGCCGGTTACAGTTCTCAGCACTTCATTACCGGTAAGGGGCGCAATAGCTTTCAGATCATTGCCATCCACGGTAACCGCTGATCCGGGAAGAAACTGCAGCAACCCGATGCGGCTGCCCGAAACAACAACCTGCTCCATAAGCAGAACATCCTGCTCAATTTCAAATACCATCTCGGATGTTTCGTTGTCGCCAACTTCCACAACCTTTTCTGCACTCCTGTAACCGATTCCCTGGACCCGTACCGTATGTTTGCCTGGCGGCAGGTTCACCAGCATGAAATATCCGTCCGCATCGGTGGAAGTACCATAGGATGTCCCTTTAAGATAAACTGTTACAAAAGGGGCACCCTCATCTCCTGTCATAACCCTCCCGTAAAGGTTCGAGCTGTATTCCTTTTCGCGGATGCTGATATTATATCCGATTTCCGCCGTTTCACCATACAGACCGGGACCGTATTCCGGATTACCGGACGGCAGATCTGTGCCCGCAACTACCAACGGCATAATAACCAGTAAAGAACTTTTAAATATTAATATATGCATATTAATAATGATTAATTAATAGTTTTAAATTATATGGAAATGATCCACCAATGAATTATGACAAGCACAAAAATATATATCTCATTCAGGTACAGCAATACCTTATTTTGGTGATTATGGTTACCGATATAGCCAAATATGGTAGTTGGTTAATAGCTCAGGACAATTGATACCCGGTGCACCGGGTCCACAGATTGCAGGCAATGGAAATCAACCACCGGCTTTTGTCCATATGCACGCAAAACCGGTGCGCCACTGACAGTTATATCTTGTGTCCAGGTTAAATCAGAAGAACCAGCGGTAAGCCAGGTTGAAATTTCTTCCAGGCATGGGAAAGTTTCTCTCCTCTATCCTGGTAAGGTGGTCCCGGTAACTTGTATTAAGGAGATTGTCTACCCTGAGGATGATTACATGCTGTCCTGCACCGTTGAGACGGTATCCTGCATTTATCCCCAGGAGTACATACCCTTCGGTAGCCAATTCATCGGGGGCTACAAGGTTTTGCGCCGATACGGCACGCACCCGTGATCCGATCCATCCGCTGCCAAAGTCATATTCAGCCGTGCCCGAGAACCTGAAAGGTGGCATGAACGGCAGATAATGGCTTTCACTGCCTGTACGCCGGCCATTCACGTAGTCAACACTCATAACAGTTTTCAGTCCGCCCGTCACATTCCACGATACCGAAGCCTCACCACCGTAAAGCCGCGCCCGGTCTCCCTGGTATTCAACAACCGGCAGACCCGATCCGGCATCTGTTTCACCGGTTGGCTGCATAATTATGTAGTTGGTAAAATAATTCCAGAAGCCGGCCACCTCAGCACTTATCACACCATTGCCCCACCGTGCGAACAGGTCAGTTCCGTACCCGATCTCATCGTTAAGGTTAACGCTCCCGATCTCATAGAGTCCGGCACAAAGATGGGGGCCATGGGCGAACAACTCCTCCAGCATCGGATAACGGTGCGATCTTGCCACCTGTCCCCCAACTTCTACCGATTCTGCCGGCCTGTAGTTCAATCCAAAAGACCCTGAATAAACAAAAGCATCCCTGCTTTGATTCATGTCAGAGAAATCATTGGGAAAAGCCGTTGCCCTTAAAAAATCAAGGCGAACTCCCAGCTGTAACCGAAGCCTTGTTGTTAGTGGTACCTCCTGGAACGTAAACAGTCCGGCGTTGAATCTCTCCTCATTTGGGGTGAAAGCGTCGTCGCCGCTCACTTCCATCACCCTGCCGTAAAGGTTTAGACCGAATGCCCCCCTGTCAAATATCCCGACAGGCCGGTGCTGAATGGTCAGCGTTGAGCTGAAGTTCAGTTTGTCAAACTGAATTTCCATATCCTCATCAACTTCGCCATCTTCAATCTCAATCTCGATCTCCTGATGTAAGAATCTTGAGCCGTTAATCCGCAACTGGGCTTTGTCAAAAAAGTCGTTTACCCTGAAGTTAAGCCTTCCCTGGATAAGCTGCTGCCTGATCCTTACCTCAACACTTTCAAAAGGATCATCAAGCTCTTCAGGTATACCATAGGAATTTCTGCCCATTGAAACATTCAGGCCGCCGTTCAGCTTATCTTTCCTGAACCCGAAACCCAGAGAGCCGTCATAGTTATTCATCCAGGTACCTGGAATTATGCCTTCGGGAGATCTTACATCTCCCGATTTCCTGTATCCGAAACGTCCACTGGCAGCCAGGTTATCAGTCCCCCATGTATAACGGCCAAATCCTGCGCCCATATTATTGTTGGAAGCACCCTGGGCAGATACTACTCCCGTACCGCCTTTGTCCCATTCGTCAGGTATATCTGCTGTCATAAGGTTTATGACGCCACCGATAGCGCTGGAGCCATATAAAAGGCTTGCAGGTCCGCGCACCACCTCTACCCTGTTAGCCGACAATGGATCAAGAGATACGGCATGGCCCGCCGAGGTTTCGGAAACATCACCCATTCGCTCACCATTATGAAGGATCAGGATCCGGTCTCCATCAAGTCCCCGAATCACCGGCCGGCTTGGTGTAGGCCCCATTGATCTCATAGCAATGCCTGGTTCACCATCAAGCATTTCGCCGAATGATATCTCGGCGCGCTTCTGGAGCTCTTCGCCAAGATATATATTATCGGGCTGATACCTGAAACCACGTGCAGTCGGAGAGGATGTGATCACAATCTCTTCAAGGTCTATACCCTTGTATGCGACTTCAATATGAATTTCAAGTTCTTCTTTCTCACCGATATTGAAATCAATCCTGGCCACTTCAAAACCCATACCCCTGATCACAAGGGTATTATTCCCCTCGGGAATATTTGAAAGCTTAAAGTATCCTGCAGCATCGGTAAAAGTACCAATCCTTGTTCCATCGATCATTATATTTATAAATGGAACGGTCTCCCTTTCTGCCTTCGTTGTAACCTGTCCCCTGATAGTCCCGTCTCCGGCGATAAGGTCTGCATCTGACGGCAGACATATAAAAACATTGAATGAAAAAAACAATATTGCTGTTATGGAAATAATTTTCATTTTTTCTAACATAGTTGGTTGAACGATTCCGCAGGTCATGATACTGGCCCGGAGTATTAATGTTTGTTTACCGGATAGAGCCAGAATCCTGAATGGTAAAATTTCAGGAAATCAGGAAAGTGGAGGTGCCCTGAGCAGGGAAAGCCTGTGGGAATTTAGGGTGTGGGCGGTTTGTATACAACCTGATTTCAGATCTGTCTTAAAGCAGGGAATAAACAGAGGCGACAAAATACAGAAGTCATGATCGACAGGAGAATCTGAAATGAGTGAATAAAGCAATAGTTCCAGGTCACTGTGATCATGGCTTTTTCCCTCGCTGCAGCATGAGCTCAAAGGATGGGCATGTTCAACGACCATACCGCCGGGTAGCTGATGCTGATGCCGGTTGACCGTGTTGTTGAACAACACGAAGCCGAGCGGCAGTATCATCAGCAGAGCAAACCCTTTTTTAACCATATTTTTACAGAACCTGAGCTGTTATAAAAGCAATTTCAGTTACCGGCAAATATAAATTAAGAATCCCAGCCTGACAATACCTGAAACGGGGTAATTATAATAAATTCTTAATAAAAACAGCAACCCCTTAGAAGGATTGCTGTTAAAAAACCTATTATTTATAAGTAATTTTAATTACATCAGAAAAAAAGACGGTATGCCAGGGTAAAGTTTCTGCCGGGCATAGGGAAGTTCCTGTCAGTTACCCTGGAAAGGTGATCACGGTACCTCTGATCAAGAAGGTTATCTATCCTGAAGATAATCACATGCCTCCACGGTGTACTTAATCTATATCCGGCAGAAAATCCAAGCAGTGTGTAACCTTCAGTAACTTCTTCATCAGGAGCCACCCTGCCCTGTTTTGCAGCAGAAACAAGCTTCCCTCCTATCCAGCCG
>SLOS01000396.1 GCA_007132365.1 Bacteroidales bacterium
CCCAAAAGCCTTGAGATGCTGAGAGAAGCTTTTAGTTAAAATATCAGGATTTTTCTTAACTTTGCATTAAAATCAGGATGATCATGAGGCAAAAGAAGAACAAAAAAAGATCCTGCACTACAGGACGATTAACTTTGATCCCGCTTTTTACCTTGCTGTTTTCAGTTTTCCTGACCCTGCAGGGGGCAGGAGCCCAGGATGGCCAGGTTAATGAAAACCCGGCTCTTCACCGGCTTCGGATTAATGAATCTGACCCGGTAATTGAAAAAACAACTGATGATCTGTGTTCAATAAATGCTATCAGAAGATTCCTGGCCGGGAAAATAAGATATCCCGAGGCTGCTGCTGAAGCCGGTCAGTCCGGGACAGTGGAATTATATGCCAGGGTCAACAACCAGGGATTGATAAATGAAATACTTGAACTTCAGCCGGTAAGGGATTATATAGAAGTTAATGAAATTGTAATATCAGCTGCTGCCCCGGTAGGTAAGGAAATAATTGTTTCATCCAGACATGCCAGCCTGGTCGCAGAAAGCCGGAGAGTTTTAATGGCGCTTCCCAGGTGCGATATCCAGGAAATCTTCGGTCAGACCCTCAAATTCACTTTTAAATTCGTACTTCAGTAAACAGCAGCAGTTATTTCAACAATACCCTATCTTGTTTACTTTTGCAGAAATTATTTTGAAGACCTATGTATGCTTTCTGAGCTGGCTCTATCGCTTTCATTTATTGAATGGGGTGTAATGGTTATGGCTGCCTTGTTTATAGGCATGGCTAAATCCGGAATTTTTGGTTTGGGCGTCCTTGTTCCTCCAATTCTTGCTGCTGTATTTGGCGGCAAAGTTTCTTCCGGGTTATTGCTTCCGATGTTGTCAATGGCCGATATTTTTGCCGTGCTTTACTATAACCGTCATGCCAGCTGGCCTCATTTGTGGAAACTTTTCCCGTTTGCAGCAGCAGGTGTGATCATTGCAATTTGGGTCGGGGCAGCTATTAACGACCATACTTTCAAAGTGATCATGGCTTTCTTCATTTTAGGCGGAATACCGGTAATGATATGGCGGGAACAAATGAAAAATGCAAAACCCCTTGCAGGTAACTGGTGGTCAGGGAGTTTTTTTGGCATCACAGGGGGATTCAGCACCATGATCGGAAATACTGCCGGGCCTATAATGAGCCTGTACCTGCTGGCAATGCAGCTTCCCAAGAATGTGCTTATCGGTACTGGAGCATGGTTCTTTTTGGTTATTAATCTGTTTAAAATACCTTTCCACGTCTACATCTGGGAAACCATTACCATAGAGTCATTTTCCCTGAACCTGCTGATGTGGCCGGTAATACTCACGGGAGGATTTCTGGGCGTGCGGCTGGTGCGCATCATACCGGAGAAGCCCTTCAGATGGCTTGTGATCATTATGACGGCACTGGCTTCATTGCGATTGCTGTTTTGATTGCTGCCGGATTTTCCAGGCCTGTAATCTCCAATAATTACTCAGCTAGGCCGTTGTCATCGTAATAGACATCAGTGGCTACATCATGCTGGAGGAAATGCTGGATTCCTAAGGTGAACTTTTAATCAGTATAACTTCCATCTCAACAGTCACTTACGTACTCAGAGCATCATCCCGTGCCAGAGTTTTCTATATCAGGCTTGTAGCAATATAAGGGAAATGATATTTAAAAGATTCCGTGTAAATAATGTTCTTACCTGAGATCATTCAGTGAGATAATATTAATGTCTGTTACAGGATCTAATATCAGGTCTGTTGTAATTTTTATTGTTTTTTCCCTGCCGGGTAACAGGTCAAAGTAATTATCGCTGAACGTTCCCTTTCCGCCAGGTATATCTATAAAAAGGTTTCTTTCCAGGACATCGGAAAACAGTTCCAGCTCGTAACCTTTCCTGACTTTTCTAAGAGCAAACCAGACATCTGAAGGGGGAAGGTCCAGATATTTAGGGGCAGCGAAATAAAAGTTGCTGGTGGCAACTTCTTTTCCCTCAACTACTAAATCAGTTACCAGTACAATACTTCCCGGCCGGTCGCCTGCCGGCAATTCAGACTCTTGTATTGAATGAGCCAGCGAACTGGTGTTGGCGGGTATGTTGACAGGCAGTGTATCTGCCCAAAGTATATTCCCGTTAAACTCCATCAGGCTGAGGGTAATTTCTGCCTCAAACGGCTCAAGTTTATCCGATACCACATATGTATTAACTTGATCCCCTTCAATTACCGATGATACTATTACCTTTTCGTATGCTTTTTTTATTGCATAGTGAGAAGCTTTCCACCTGTTGTGATAGTCAACGGTAGACCATGACACTGTCGGCCAGCAATCGTTCAGTTGCCAGTACAAAGTCCCCATGCAGTGGGGCATTGCACGTCTGTGGGCTTCGACGGCAGTTTTATACCCTTTTGCCTGCAGGAGCTGGCTGACATAAGTAAAATCTTTGAAATCATCAGGTACATTATAGTACATTTCCATATACCACCTGATCATATCATTTCCGTCAAAACCCGGTTCAATATAGGGCATATTGCTTCTTTGCCTGTGCCTCATCACATCCGAATCAATATCCCAATCGTCAGGTTCAGAAAAGTTTTCAATTGTATGCATTCCGGGAAAAGCCTGCAGTCCCCATTCACTTACGAACCTGGGAACGTTGTTGGCATAGTTTGAGAACGGCTGCCTGCCAAACCAGACGGTCCAGTCATGCTCATCACCCGATTTGCGGTCCGCCAGCTGATTGCCGACAGAAGAAGGGGAGGAGGACCAGTACGAATTTTTGGGATCAAATTCTGCAACTGCCCCGGGCAGTATATCATAAAATATTCTCTCATAGGTTTTCCACATGAAATCCCTTTGCTGAGGGGTGTAAAGATCCTGCCAGCCCCAGTGGTGCCAGCCGTGCAGGTTTTCGTTATTGCCGCACCATAGTGCGACGGATGCGTGGTTGCGCAGTCTTTTTACATTATATTCCGCCTCTTTTCTTATGTTTTCAAGATGGGCCTCATCGCCCGGCTGGAGATTGCAGGCAAACATAAAATCCTGCCATACCAGCAGTCCGTTACGGTTACACAGCTCATAGAAATAATCTTCTTCGTAGATGGCACCGCCCCATACCCTGAGCATGTTCATATTGGCTTCAACGGCATTGTTTATCAGGTTTTTATACATCTCTTCCGTTACCCGCGGAGTTAAGGTCTCCGATGGAATTATATTGGCTCCTTTCATGAAAACGGGTATGCCGTTTACCTCGAAATGAAAACTATGACCTACCTCGTCAGGATCCTGGACAAGTTTTATGGTTCGAACCCCGTAATCAAGCTCATATTTGTCAATTACAGTCCTTTTATGTTCCAGCCTGAAACTGAAATCGTAAAGGTGAGGTTCTCCAAGCCCGTTTGTCCACCATAAGTCAGGATTATATATCGAGAATTCAAGCCTTGTATCATTAATACCTTTGCTTAATGTAATGTTTTCAGAAACTCCGGAGGGCTCGCCGTTTATGTAAAGGGAAAGCAGGTAGTTTTCCCCGGTAAGGGAATGTATTTGAACATCTGCAATTATTCCGGCCCTGAGACTATCTGCCGAAATTGTCTGCAGGTATATATCTTTAATTCTGGCTTTATCCCATGCCCTGAGGTAAACCGGCCGCCAGATGCCGGAAGTCACCAGCCTGGGGCCCCAGTCCCATCCATAATGAAAGGGAGCCTTCCGGGTAAAAACGCTGGTCCGTTCCCCGACCGGTGCCTGTTCATTGACAGAAGGTATCCGGTAATCAATTTTTCCCAGCTTTTTCATTCCTTCCCTTACCGGGGAAAGAAAAAGTATACGCAGCTCATTTTCTCCTGATTTAAGAAAATCCCTGCATTCAACTTCCCGGCCAACGAACATATTGTCTGCTTCCAGGATCAATTCATCGTTGAGAAAAATATGAGCATAGGTATCCAGACCCTTGAAAATAAGCTCAACTTTATCTTTTGCAAGGATATCATCGGACACATTGAAAGTAGTCCTGTACAACCAGTCCTCCTGCTCAATCCACTGCACATCGTTTTCATTCATCCTGTAGAAGAAGTCCCCGATTTGTCCATTGGCCAACAGATCGGTATGTACGGTCCCTGGTACTTCCGCCTTTAACCATGAATCGGAGCCTGCCTGGCTGAACTGCCAGTTCTCTTTTATCTCTGTCATAACAGGTAGTTTTTGTTTTGTCTTCCGGGTGCATGTAGTAAAAACCAACGCTAAAAAGCTCAGCAACAGAAGACCGGCAGGAATAAACTTATTTTTCATATGTCGGGGTAATTATTCTGTTAAATATGCAATTAAATCTGATCAAATATGCCGGTAAATGATATTTTTTTAACAAATTTATAAAATTAAAACCTGATCAAAGATCAGCCGGAACCAAATTTATTGACGGGCCTAATGAACAAAGGCACTATATGGGTGTTTAATATTATTAATTATTTTTTTAACAAAAATGTCTGCAAAAGCAATCATAATCGGTGCGGGTTTCTCAGGTCTGTCAGCAGCCTCAGTTCTTGCAAAAGAGGGTTTACAGGTAAAGGTCTTTGAAAAGAACAAACTTCCGGGTGGGCGTGCCAGGAAACTTGAGGAAAATGGCTTTTTGTTTGATATGGGTCCAAGCTGGTACTGGCTTCCCGATGTCTTTGAACGGTTTTTCAATCTCTTCGGGAAATCTTCAGCTGATTATTACAAACTTGTCAGACTCGACCCATCATACAGGGTTTTTTACAGTAAGGATGAAATAGTTGATGTTCCTGCCGGAAGAGATAATGTCATTGAGCTTTTCGAATCAATTGAAAGAGGAAGCGGAAAAAAACTTGCAAAGTTCCTTGATGAGGCAGAGTACAAATACAGGGTGGGGGTTAATCAGCTGGTTTACAAACCCGCCAGGTCGCTGTTTGAATTTGTACGATGGGATGTTTTTAAGGGAATATTCCGTTTGCACCTGCTGAAGTCTTTTCATAATTACGTGAGAAAGAATTTTAAGGATCCCAGAATCTGGCCACTTCTGGAGTTTCCGGTCATTTTCCTGGGGGCAACTCCAAAACGGACACCTGCTCTGTACAGTCTTATGAACCATGCTGATATAGGACTTGGAACCTGGTATCCAATGGGAGGGATGTTTGAAGTTATAGCGGGATTCGTCAAACTTGCTGAATCACTGGGTGTTGAATTTTATTATGACAGCCCGGTCGAAAAAATAATTACCTCAGAAAACAAGGTAACCGGTGTAACAGTCAATGGAAAATTTCATGAAGCCGATTTTATAGTAGGGTCGGCTGATTATCATCATATTGAACAGTCGCTGCTTCCTGAAAATAAAACCAACTATACTGAAAAATACTGGAACAGCCGGGAAATGGCTCCTTCATCGCTGATGTATTATCTCGGACTGGATCGAAAGTTTCAAAACATGATCCATCATAATCTTTTCTTCGACCAGGATTTTGAGGTCCATGCCACTGAGCTTTTTGAAAAACAGCAATGGCCGTCCAATCCGCTTCTGTATACTTCAGTAACATCAAAGACTGATCCGCTTGTTGCCCCCGAAACTATGGAAAACCTTGTTGTATTGATACCGGTTGCACCGGGACTTGAAGACAGTGAATCGGTCAGGGAGAAATACTATAACCTGGTTATGGATCGGCTGGAAACTCTCACAGGTGAGCCTGTCCGCGATCACATTGTGTTCAGAAAAAGCTATGCGCACAATGATTTTTCTTCCGACTACAATGCTTTCAAAGGAAATGCATATGGTTTGGGTAATACTCTTATGCAGACTGCAATTTTAAAACCAAAGCTTCATTCGGCTAAACTAAGGAACATGGTCTATGCAGGGCAGCTCACAACACCCGGACCCGGAGTGCCTCCCACAATTATCAGCGGTCAGGTTGCTGCAGGAGAAATTATTAAAATGATACGAAAATGAAGGACCTTTACGATGAAATATCCTTCAGGGTCAGTAAGCTCACAACAACAGCCTACAGTACCTCCTTTTCGCTGGGTATAAGAGTTTTCAATAAACGGTTCCATAATCCCATTTACGGAATATACGGATTTGTAAGACTTGCCGATGAGATAGTTGATACCTTCCATGCCTATGACAAGGAGAGGTTGCTTCAGGATTTCAAAAAAGACACCTACCGGGCCATTGAAGACGGTATAAGCCTCAACCCCGTGCTGAACAGCTTCCAGCACGTTGTAAACAAATACGGTATAGAAAGGGAGCTGATTGACACCTTTTTGTTGAGCATGGAGATGGACCTGGATAAAACAACATATGATCAGTACGGTTACGAAAAATATATACTGGGGTCGGCTGAAGTAATAGGGCTTATGTGCCTGCGCGTATTTCTTGAAGGAGACAAAAAAAAATACCTTGAATTGAAGGATAGCGCGATGAGCCTTGGTTCTGCCTTTCAGAAGATCAATTTTTTAAGGGACCTGAGGGCAGATTATAAAACACTTGGCCGCACCTATTTTCCCGGAGTTGATATCAGTAATTTTAATGATGCTGAAAGGCAGACGATAGAAAAAGATATTGAAAAGGATTTCAGGCATGGTTATGAG
>SLOS01000103.1 GCA_007132365.1 Bacteroidales bacterium
CGTTGTACATTGAGCGCGAACTGTTGAATACTTTCATTGACCCCCCGGTCGGAACACCTTCAAAACCTATAATGGTCTCCCTGAATTTTTTCCGGGGAACGCAAAAACCGGCTGCTCCGCCAACCTGGACGGCCTTGGTGTCACCGTCGCCAAATTCCTCGACAAACCTGTCGAGCGACATACCAAGCTCCAGTTCATAAATACCGGGAATTGGTGTATCACCCGATAATGAAAACACCTTTGAACCCCTTGAATCGGAGGTCCCCAGTTCCTTGAACCGCATTGGTCCGTGCTTGCATATCATATAGGCATAAACAAGTGTTTCAACATTGTTTATTACTGTCGGTTTATCCATATACCCGGCAACAGTAGGATATGGAGGCTTATTTCTCGGCTCTCCGCGCTTTCCTTCCATTGATTCAAAAAGGGCGCTTTCCTCTCCGCATATATAAGCGCCACTGCCCATCTGGATAAAGATCTCAAAATCGATCAGGTCTTTAATATCCCTGTGAAATGCATCCAGGGCCTTTTGCAGCTGCGGCAACAGAAAACGGTATTCACCGCGCAGATAAATGTATCCCTTTTTGGCACCTATTACCTTTGCACATACGGCCATTCCGCTGAAAACCTTGCTGGGGACCTTGAAAAGTATCTCCCTGTCCTTGAATGTGCCGGGTTCTCCCTCATCAGCATTGCAAATTACATAACGCTCTTCGGCAGGCTGTTCGGCAGTGAACTTCCATTTAAGCCCTGTAGGAAATCCTGCGCCGCCCCTTCCCTTGAGCCCCGATTCCAGAATATCGTTAACGATCTCGTCTGTGGATTTGCTGAATGTTTTTTTCAAAACGTCGTGGCACTCGCAATCCTCATGAAAAATCAGATCTAATCTCTTTAATTTATTTTTGGTCATAACGGGATTCTCCTTTATTTAATAATTTTATCTGTTGCTATTTATTTTTTGCGTAATCGGTAATGATCTCAATAACCTTGTCAACAGTAAGATTGGTATAAGCCTGGTCATTTATCAGCATGGCAGGCCCTTCGTGACACCAACCCATACAGTTGGTTTCCAGCAGGGTAAATTTCCTGTTTTGTGAGGTCTCCCCCAGCTTTATCTTCAGGCTGTCCTCAATAGCCTGTATGATCTGGTTTTTGCCCTTCATGTCGCAGGTTATTGTACGGCATACCCGTATCACATATTTTCCTCTCGGTTCCGTATCGAGAAATGTATAAAACGTGGCAGTTCCGTATACCTGTGCGGCAGACAGGTCAAGCTCACGGGCAACTTCAGTAAGTGCCACATCTGAAAGGTATCTTTCCTGCTCAACTATGCCTTGTAAAATATGCAGAAGATTTTCCCTCTTCCTGCCATATTTATCGGCCAAACTTTTAACTAATTCCTGAACTTCTGGCATGGTTTTCTTTTTTTATTAAACGGTTTTACAATATATTTGTTACATTTATAACACTGTTATTTTATTAACAATTAATAATCCATATATTTTCTTTAAGGCAAGCCTAAATTTATTATAACCCAAATACCGAAACCCTAATAAAAATCATGTTTTCGGTATTTTAAGCCCGTAATCAAAATTTATAGTCAGATTAAATAAAGTAAAGTATAGCGGATTTATCTCACGGAGCATCCGCTTAAAAATCAACAAGGTTTTCATATAACTTATCCATTGGCAGGCCCATCACGTTAAAATATGACCCGTTAATGGATTTTATGCCTGTGTAACCGATCCACTCCTGTATACCATAGGCGCCTGCCTTGTCAAACGGCTTGTAATTATCGACATAGTATATGATCTCATCAGTATTCAAATCCCTGAAAAATACTGAAGTGACCGAATCAAATGAAACCATTTTTGTCTGGCTCCTGAGACATACTCCTGATATTACCATGTGCCTGCATCCTGACAGCTCTTTTAGTATCCTGATGGCATCTTCCCTGCCGGAGGGTTTATCAAGCACCTTTTTTTTGCACCACACGATAGTATCGGCAGTTATGAGCAATGCATCACCATCGAGCAAATGTTTAAGTGCTTCAGATTTTTTTTCAGCCAGGTACACGGGGATTTGCTTTTCGTCCAGCGTATCCGGATATGTTTCCTCAATCCCGGCATTATCAATTACTTCAAATTCAATTCCCAGTTCTCCAAGCAGAAACTGACGCCTCGGGGATCCCGATGCCAGAATAATCCTGGTATTTTTAAACTTTTCCCTGAGAAGCAACATAATATATTTAAAAGGAGGTTACAATAATATACCTTACCAGCAGCGAATACATCAGTCCGCTCAGCATTATAAGTTTTGCGAGATTGTTTGCTGATCTGTACTCTTTCTTTTTCCTGGCCTTTATTATTTTATAGAATAAAAATGAGAATGGCAACAGCAGAAAAACAATAAAATAGAGCAGGCTCAGATAATCAGTCTCACCGTAAAAACCCACCATCAGATAAGCCTTGTAAAGATAGGCCAATGATATAAGAGCCACAATAATCAGTCCCCCGATTATCAGCTTTGCATAAGAAATTCCCAGAACAATTGGCACTGAACGCCTTCCCTGCAGAATATCTCCTTCATAATCCTCCATATCCTTAATCAACTCCCGGATAAGGGTAGTCAGAAAGGCAAAATAACCAAATGATCCGACCCATGCAAAAATATAGCTGAACCCGGAAAATCTCATTATACCACCATATTCCCTGTTTAGCATCGGAACTTCAAACAGTACAACCATAACAGGGACCATAGCAGTAAGAAATGCAATTACCAGATTCCCTATCAGAAACTGCCGGTTATATGTTGTTGAGTAAAACCAAAGCAGTACAGCAACAAAAATAAAAGCGAATCCCAGTAAAGGGACCCCGGCATGAAAAGCCAGGTAAAAACCGATAAGGATACCGGCGAAATTCAGGGCCCAGTGATAAATAATGGCAGTACGCCTTGAGATTTCCCGTCCTATAACGACAGTTTCGGGACGGTTCAGCATATCAGCCCTGGTATCAAAGTAATCATTTATAACATAACCGGCAGCAGTTATAAGCAGTGTGGCAAGTACCAGCAAAAAAAAATGGAACTCTCCAAGCTGAAGCTCAAATCCGTTAAGCACCAGGATAGGATGTATTATGGCAAACCTCATTAAATACTGGGTCAGGGCCACAATAATAAGGTTCTTGTATCTTATAAGGCGGAGAAAAGATCTCATCTCTAGATTCATACGGACAAATCAGGTTAATCAAACTATAAATCAATGAATTATATTTTGAAGGTAATTCATATTCAGTGTTTCAAACGTATGTATCCCCTTGGTTTGTTCATGTCTTTTTGTGTTACACAGTATCATGGGAATTCATAAAATAAAGGATTCAGCATCCATCCATTTGCCATGAGCCCTCAACACCTGTTCCACCACGTCCCTGACACACCCAGCTCCTCCGTTACGGTCTGATATATAACCGGATATACTTTTTATTTCCGGCACAGCATCTTTGGGACATACGGGGAATCCAGCCTTTTGCATAACAGGATAATCGGGAAGATCATCACCCATATAGAGTACATCCCCGGGTTCCAGTTTGTATTTATTGCAGAAAACGTCAAAATCATCAAGTTTTTTTGATGATTTCAGATAGACATCCTGCACTCCCAGCATATTGAACCTCTTTTTTACCGACCCGGAATTTCCCCCGGTGATGATCGCAACAGGATAGCCCTTACGGACGGCGAGCTGAATGATATATCCATCCTTTATGTTCATGGTTCGCAATAATTCCCCATCCGGGCTCAGCACCATGCTGCCGTCAGTAAACACACCGTCAACATCGAAGGCAAAAGCTTTCACCCTGCTTAGGTCCTCCTTGAAATTTCCCATTAAATCATTTTTATCTGAACATGAATCAGCAGGATTTACCTTTGCCATGGCTTGAATGCTGCCGGTAAGCTGCCGGTATATACTATTTAATTGAGGTGAGAAAGATAGTAAATCCAGATGCTTTTTAATAATTATCTGGTCATTTCTTACAGCAGGGCCCGTTTGCGACTCCGCCGGTCCGTATTTTAAGGCTTTATGAGCTGTTTCCCTGATCAGCGAATTTAAAATATCAAATGGCAGACCTGCATTCTGCACAATCTCTGATGCAATGGCATACATATGGTTTGAGAAATTTGATGCAAATACTGCAGCAAGATGCAAAAAAATACGGCTGTCTGAGTTGACATCATAAACATGACGGCTGATATTACCCGCCATATCCCTTATCCTGGCAAGGCCTTCGGCTGTGTTTGATTCAATGCATAAAGGCACATCTGAAGATTGCGGGGGACTTGCTGCCGAAATGGTCTGAAGTGGATAAAGCACCCCGAAATTATCTGAACAGCGGGAGAATATCTTCATCGGGAGACTGCCTGCTGTGTGGACCATAAGACAATCTTTGCGGTCAAGTTTACTGACGGTATCAAGTATGCCCTGATCGGTCAGTGCAAATATCCAAATTGCCGCTGCTGAATCTATCGTCCCTATATCGGTCGTCCAGCGGGAATTGACCCTCACTGCAAGTTTTTCGGCATTGACTGATGTACGGCTGAAAACAGCGTCAACAGGGTGCCCTGCCCTGTGGAGGGATACAGCAAGGAAAGTTGCAACATTTCCTGCGCCAATGATCACTATGCTCTCGCGATTCCGCAATCAGATATCGAAATTATATTTATAGATACCAAGATCCTTTATATTGAAACTAAATATGTAATCAGCACGCTCCCTGTTCTGTGCTTTTGCAATGCCGGTGAATATGGTGGCTGTCTGCAGGAATGATTCATCCCTTTTGGCATCCTTCAGCAGCAGGTAACCCATTATAATGTTGCCGGCCATCTCAACCAGCCGCCTTGAATGAAAGTCGAGATACTCGTCGTCTTCTGCTTCAGTTACCAGCTTTACACATTTTTCGAATTCATCGGTCATTTTAACCAGGGATGGTTTGAGATGCTCAAGGCCGGGCCTGAAAGTTTCCTTTTCATAGTTATCCCTTATAATACCGAGATATGTTCCCGATGTTACGCCCCTTATGGCAGCAACAACCTGGAGCTGTGATGTTCCCTCATATATCGACGTTATCCTGGCATCACGGTATATGCGTTCAACTGGAAAATCCTTCATGAATCCTGCACCCCCGTGAACCTGAAGCGCATCATATGCTATTTCGTTTGAGTATTCACTTGCTATAAGCTTGAGCAACGGTGTAAAAACATCTGCCAGCCGCTGGTATCTCTTTTGATCATTCCGCTCTTCAGGATCAAGCTTACGCTCTTCCGATATTGAAATATAATTCTTGTAAATATCAACGAACCGGGCAGTTTCATAAAGCAGTGAACGCTGTGCCCTGATTTTAACCTCCATATTCCTGAGCATTTCATAAACAGCAGCAAACCGGATCACAGGCTTTCCAAACTGGGACCGCTCTTCCGCATACTTCAGTGCTTCCCGGTATGCGG
This sequence comes from Bacteroidales bacterium, assembly GCA_007132365.1. Classification (GTDB taxonomy): domain Bacteria; phylum Bacteroidota; class Bacteroidia; order Bacteroidales; family PUMT01; genus PXAP01. The sequence goes on from SLOS01000103.1 coordinate 5,497, forward strand.
CCTCTGATATACCGACAGCCTGGGCAGCTACTCCAAGCCTGGCACTGTTCATAAGAGACATAACATATTTTATCAGACCGAACTTTCTGTCTCCCACAAGCTTTGCAGGAGCATTTTTAAAAACCAGTTCACATGTGGGGGAGCCCTTAATGCCCAACTTATTTTCTATTCTTCTTATTGTCAGAGCCTTGTCTTTTCTGTCATAAACAAAAAGAGACAAGCCCCTTCCGTCCATTGTACCATCTTCCGAACGTGCCAGAACAAGTGATATATCAGCATCACCGTTGGTAATAAAACGCTTGACCCCGTTCAGGAACCAGGTATCTTTCGTTTCATCATAAGTGGCTTTTAGCTGCACCGCCTGCAGATCAGATCCTGCATCAGGCTCGGTAAGGTCCATTGCTGCAGTTGCCCCTTTGTTAAACCGGGGAAGAAATTCATTCTTTATCTCTTCCGAACCAAATTCATGAAGAGTCTCGGCACAGTCCTGCAGTCCCCATATATTCGCAAAACCGGCATCGGCCCTTGAAACGATCTCTGCAGCGATAACATAAGGCACCATCGGAAAATTCAGTCCGCCATATTTCCTGGGCAATGACATACCAATCAGCCCGGCCCTGGTAAGGGCTTCATGGTTTTCCTGTGTTCCCCTGGCATACTTTACTTCATTATCCACAAGGCTGGGTCCTTCAGTATCGACCGATTCAGCGTTCGGCGCTATTATGTTGCCACAGATATCCCCTACTATTTCAAGGACTTTATCGTAGCTGTCCATTGCGTCCTCAAAATCCAGGAACGCGTAATCACAGCTGTCTTTTTCGGCAAAATCCCGTTCTTTAAGCTGCACTATTTTTTTCATCAGGGGGTGATCCAGGTGAAATTTCAGGTCCTTATTGTCGCTATAAAAATTTGCCATTATTTTGTATTCTTTTGATAGTATTTGATCATTTTCGGTATAATCTCAGTCAGATCTCCTATGATGGTATAATCGGCGATCTGATTGATAGGAGCATCGGGATCGTTGTTGATGGAGATAATTATAGCGGACTGGTCCATGCCGGCCCTGTGCTGTATTTGTCCCGAGATGCCGCA
>SLOS01000324.1 GCA_007132365.1 Bacteroidales bacterium
GCTTTTCGCGGAAATACGGGCCGTGTATACTTCAACAGTTCTGCCGGTGTATGACGCGGGAAACAGTTTCATGATATTTATTTTAGTCTGTTTAACCTTCCGGGCCTTTTAATTAAATTTATGAATATAATTTTTGAAGGGCGAAAAAACTAACAGGAAAAATCCTGAACGGTCAGGATTGGGACCCGAACGGTAATAGGAGCTAATGCAGCCGTGGGGGGCATCGGCTCAGAGGGAACCGGATCAGCGGACATTGGATCGGCGGGCATTGGACCGGTGGGCACTGGACCGGTGGGCATTGGATCGGTGGGCATTGGACCGGTGGGCACTGGACCGGTGGGCATTGGATCGGCGGGCATTGGACCGGTGGGCACTGGACCGGTGGGCATTGGATCGGTGGGCATTGGATCGGTGGGTGGCATGTCAGTGGGAACTGGCTCTGGGGGAACCGGATTGGGGAACATTGGATTGGCGGACACCGGACCAAGTGGGTACCGGGTCAGTGGAGAGCGGATCAACGAAGAGCAGATCAGCGAAGAGTAGGTCAGAGAAGAGCAGGTCAGAGAAGAGCAGGTCAGTAGACAGACAAGCCTTCATTTTTTTCAGCTATTACAGCGCATTTTGAAATTTTCCACAGTATGTGGAAAAAAGTGGTGAATTATCCCCTAAAATTTAAAATGTTGTTTGGGGGCAAATAATCAGTAAAAAATTCGCTAAAATCGGACTATCCACCCCTGAAAGAGGTGGCTTTAAGCCCGATTTTTGATGTGCACCGCGAATTTTTATAGCGTACATGCCTTTAGGGCAAAGCCCCGCCAGGACATTACCGCGCCTAAAAGACGCGGGTTTTTGAAGTGAAACTAAAATCAGAGCTATTAACAACTGGTTTTATGCATAATACAGCATTATCACCTGCCATACCTGAACTTTTTGGCATATTATTTTCATTGATTTATCAGGAATCCAATTAAACGGCAAAACATAACAGCTTATGAAAAAATTGGGAATTACATTGGTTATCATTGGAATTATTATTACGATTTTCTCAGAAATAACCTTTCAAAGAGAGGAAGAGGTAGCAGAAATTGGTGATTATGAAATTACCAGGCAAGAAGAGCAAACAGTGACCTGGCCAAGATGGGTTGGCGGAGGTGTAGTGGTTGTTGGTGTGGTAATTTTACTTGTGGGCCGAAAACGATAATGTTCAATGTTGGCTCGTCAGGCTGATTTATCTGCAATCTGAATTTGGTCTGCTCAATACTTCAACTGCAGCGCTAAAGATCAGTATCGGTTCAGCACCCTGATAATTAGTATTTTAATTGACATAAAATGCATCTGGAAAAGCCTTAATAATTTAAAAGCTACTACCATGCCCAGAATTTTCATGTTCATGATAATAGTTTTGTTCTTCACCGTTTGCCGCAGACCATCAGATCCCGATAAAATACCGGATCCGCTTGATACAATAGATATCGGAGATACTACAGAAGCCGCTGACAAATTGAAATGGATTGAAGTACCGGATCCTGATAAAATAAAGGAATTGGAAGATTTTCCCGAACCAGAGCAAATTCCCGAGCCGGAAGAACTGCCGGAACCCAATGAATTACCTGATATTGAAGAAACTCCGGAATTCAAGTGAATTGGATGGTCCGTGCAGTATTAAATTTTCGATTTAAATTTTCACACACCACCACCATATCATCCTTGTTGAGTTGACCAACTTTCACATCTTTTATCTGCCCATCTTTTTAAAGACGGGCTTCATGGCGGCTTCATCACGATCTGTTTTTTCTTTGTCTCGTTAATTAATCCGGTAAGTCCTCGCTTTTTGCAGACATCAAAGAAACCTTCTATCTTCTGATTAACACCACCTACAGCCTGTACCTGACCATACTGGTTTACAAAGCCGGTAACGGCGATCCACTGACGGACAGGCACCCGGGCCAGTGCGGAAAGCAAAGCATACAGTTCCGCTGATGAAGCACTATCTCCCTCAACCTCAGCATAACTTTGTTCAAAAACCAGGCTGGCCATCATTGTCACGATGTAAAGCTTCTGGTCTGATCAGGGTAAAGTCTGTGGTAAGAGCCCCCATTTTTGCAATATGTTCTATGCGTCCCACGAGGTTCTGTTAAGCCGGGTCGTCTTCATAAACAACAGGAGCACCATTCGCCTTGCTGTGATCTACCAGTACATTTATCTCATAACGGTGAAAAATGGCTTCTGTTGGATCCTGTTGCCGGGTAAATTGGTGATTTGTTCGGGCATTAAAACATTTCCGTCAATTATGGGAGCAAAAGCTATACCCGCAGGTGTTTCTATCAGGGAAATACCTTCTTTTTTAGCCCTTTCACGGATATCTGACAATTCATCCTGTTGTTTATTCTTGAGTTCCTCCTCAATTTCCTGACGCTTATTACGATATCCCTCGCTTACAAAAGCAGAAAGAATCGCTCCATGCAGGTCTTCCAATAAGCGTTTATTATCCTCTTTAAATTCATTTGCACGGCCCGCCGGAAATTTCAGGTAAAGAGGGCGGTGAGATTTCTCAAAATTATTCACATAGCACCATTCCCAGGGAACATTCTCACCGGAAGCTTTATTATTTAAAAATTCTTTAATGGCAACGTATTTACCTGAGCAGCTGGGTCCCATAGCATAGAGGTTGAAACCCTTTTGCCTGATATTGAATCCGAACTCCATCGCCAGATAGGCTCGTTCCTGTCCCGGGGTTTCTTTCAAATCACTTAAACAATTGGTTGTTTCAAAATCCAAACCTTCAAGATTAAAGGGAGTTAAGAGATTTTCTTGTTGGATTTTCCATTTTTCCATTGCAGAGATATTTAATGAATCAGATCCGGTTGCCTGGATAATAAACCAATTCTATGCCAACAGTTCTCATCATGACATTAATGTTTACCGGAACTATTTGATAACGTTCAATATGGTTCTGATTTATCAGAATCAAATATTCATAGGAACATATTACTCACTTGTAGCATATTTTCCCCAACTGCATACTCAAAGAATTTATAACCGGTGATTTCTTCTCTGTGCTTTTGAAGGCATTAGAAATCAGAGGTTCCGGTCCTGATATTCTTATTTAACCACATAATACGAAAGCACAGTTGGTATATATTTTGATTTAATGAACCAGGCAATCAATTTAAATATTGATCACAATTATGATAACATCTGAAAAATCCAGACAGCTTATGCTTATGAAAATTGAAAACAAATTTCATTGGTATATAAATGAGATTTACAAATTACCGGGCATATGTTTAACCTCGCAGCAAAAAACCTTGAGAAAACTATTTGAGGTATATATCCTTATAGCTGCACTACCTGTTTTTAACCCTGTATTTGAATGGTTTTGGCGTAATATTGACAAAATACAGATCCACCTGGATGATGATAAGGTTCGGATTTATAAGATTGAGGGCCAGTATCTGGAACAAGTGGAATTTGTTGATGGAGATCTTTGTCATTTAATTTACAAGGCTCTCGAATGTCAAAACTAATGCAGCAATTAGACAGGGACGTATTGAAGATCGATTTAAACCTGCAGCTAAGACAAATTACTTTAATATGGATTGCTGGAAAATACATTATAACAAATACAATCCTGAAGAGGAGCCGAAACAGGAGGCTTTGTGCGTATTGGGAAATGGTTATTTTGCCACCAGGGGAACTGCTGAAGAGGCCCATGATGACGGCATTCATTATCCCGGAACCTATCTTGCCGGCGGTTTTAACCGCATGGAATCTGAAGTGGCAGGAAAAATTATTGAAAACGAAGATTTTGTTAACTGGCCTAACTGGCTGGTCCTGAACTTTAAACCCAAGGACGGGAAATGGATGAATCTGGATGAATTCAAAATTTTGGATTATCAAAAAACCCTTGATCTGGAAAAAGGGATATTAAAACGCAATGTCCTGTTTGAAGATAAGGAGGGGCGGAAAACACTGATTGATTCAGAGAGAATCGTACACATGAGTGCCAAGCATCATGCAGGTATCCGTTGGCATCTGACTCCGAAAAACTGGTCAGGTGATATCGTTGTAAAAACAGCTCTGGATGGTACGGTTATTAATAATAACGTAGTCCGGTACAGGGATTTGAACCAGGATCATTTAAACCCGCTTGATCAGGGGCGAATTGCCGAAGATGGGATATTTTTAAATGTGGAAACCAAACAGTCTAAAATCAGGATGTCGCAGGCGGCCAGGACCATTGTTTTTAATGAGAAACAACCAGCTGCTGTGAACCGGGAAACTTATCAGAAAGATGGATATATTGAACAGCAAATCACCCTCCATGCAGATCAAAACAAAGAAGTGTCAATAGAGAAATTAGTAACAATTTATACTTCGAGAGACAAAGCCATTTCTGAACCGTCTATTGAAGCTAAAACATCGATTCAAAGAGCCGAACCATTTGATCAGATGCTTTGTTCGCATCAGTCAGCCTGGAAGCGCATCTGGCACCGGGCAGATATAAAATTAAAAGAAAAAGAAGAAGCTCAGCTCTTGCTTAGATTACATATTTTCCATCTGATGCAGACAGTTTCCAAAAATACTGTAGATCTGGATGCAGGGGTTCCATCGCGGGGATTACACGGCGAAGCTTACCGGGGTCATATCTTTTGGGATGAGTTATTTATATTTCCTTTTTTGAATTTCCGTATACCGGAAATCACCCGGGAACTTTTAATGTACCGTTACCGGAGGCTTCAGGAAGCAGAATATATGGCTAAAGAAGCTTCTTGCAAGGGAGCCATGTTCCCATGGCAAAGTGGAAGCAATGGCAGGGAAGAAAGCCAGGTAATCCATCTTAATCCCAAGTCAGGAAGATGGCTTCCTGATGATACTTACCTTCAGCGGCATGTGAATTCTGCCATAGCATATAACGTATGGAATTATTATCAGGTTAGCAAAGACATGGAATTTTTGTCTTTCTATGGTGCTGAACTGTTTCTGCAAATAGCCAGGTTCTGGTGCAGTAAAACAACCTATAACAATGAAAGAGAACGGTTTGAAATCAACCATGTGGTAGGCCCTGATGAATACCATACCAGATATCCCGAATCAGACCAGCCAGGTATTAATAATAACTCCTATACAAATATTATGGCCATGTGGGTCCTTGAATATGCTTCCAGGATTCTGGATATTCTTAATACCGATCGCAGAGATGAAATTCTCGACCGGCTTGGTATCAATCAGGAGGAATTAGACCGTTGGGATAAAATAACAAAAAAAATGTTTATCCCTGTTATTGATAATAATATTATTGATCAGTTTGAAGGATTTGACCAGTTAAAAGAGCTGGACTGGGACAGGTACCATAAAAAATACGGGGAAATCCTGCGCCTGGACAGAATTCTTGAAAGCGTGGACGATGATATTAACAGATATAAAGCCAATAAACAGGCAGATGTTTTAATGCTTTTCTATCTTTTGTCGAGTGATGAGCTAACCCGGATTTTACGTAAATCGGGCTATGAACTGGATAAAGATTTCATTCAAAAAAATATTTCTCATTACGAAAAACTATCTTCACACGGATCCAGTCTGAGTAAACTGGTTCATTCCTGGGTTACTTCCCGCTCAAACCGGAAAATCAGCTGGTGCCATTTCAGGGAAGCTTTGATTAGTGATTTTAAAGATATCCAGGGTGGTACTACTCCCGAAGGAATACATCTGGGAGCTATGGCAGGCACCATTGATTTGATGCAAAGGTGCTATTTAGGTCTTGAGATTCAAGAAGATACTCTGAGTTTCAATCCCGTTATCCCTGAAGAATTAGAAAAAGTATCTGTAAGGTTGCGATACAGGAGCCACTGGCTTAAAATTGAAGTCAGCGAGAATACCCTGAAAATCAACAGTGATGATGGCTGGGCCGATAAAATAAACATTAATTTTAAAGAAAAGCTTTATACCCTGGGTAAAGGCGACCGGAAAGAATTTTCTTTAAAATAAGCAGCATTCCGGACATATAGCTGTTGGTAAACAATAACACTTAATATTAGTATTATCATATTATTTCATTAAAAATAAATAAAATGGGAATTACTAAAAAGTATTTATCGGACAACAAAATTTGCAGGGTAACCTTCACATTACCCCCCGGCCTTTCAAAAAAGGCAAAAACAGCAAATGTAGTAGGTGATTTTAATAGCTGGGATCTCAATGCCCATCCTATGAAAAGAAGAAAGAACGGGCATTTTGCTATCTCACTTGAGCTTCCTGCGGGAAAGGAGTATCAGTTCAGGTACCTTATGGATGGAAATATCTGGGATACGGATCTGAAAGCTGACGGACTCGTAGCTGCCAGTTTTCCTGATCAGCAAAATTCGGTTCTGAATTTGAAAATAAGGTAATTCTAAAATGTACAGATAATATTTTAGGTCTTCAGTTTAAATTAAACTGTGGAATAATATCTCATTCCGAAAACAAAAATTTAAGAATATGAGTACTTACAATACAGAAGAAATTGAGTTAAGGGAAACCAGATCTGTTCCCCCAATACCTGATGATAAGTCATTCAACGAAATATTCATGAAAGAAAAAAA
>SLOS01000060.1 GCA_007132365.1 Bacteroidales bacterium
ACAAATGTAATAGCTGCATATTCGGTGGCTCAGCGCATAGACTCACTTGCAGCCATGTTTGCAATGAATTTCGGACAGGCTTTAACCAGTTTCACGGGACAAAATATTGGAGCCAATAAACTGGAGCGGGTAAAGAACGGTCTGCGCTCAACGTTGGTAATGGGAAGCTTTATCTCTGTTGCCGTAACGATAATAGTTCTGTTTTTCGGTAAACAGATCATGGGTTTCTTTACCCCTGATGAACTTGTGGTCAGTTCGGGGACACGCTATCTCAATATCGTAAGTCCGTTCTATATTACCTTCACGGCTATGTTTGTCATTGGGGGAGTTATGCGCGGAGCCGGTGACACTATTATCCCCATGTTTATGACTCTTTTCTCACTATGGGTTGTCCGAATTCCCCTGGCATTTATACTTTCTGCATCAATGGGCGAAACCGGCATCTGGTGGGCCATACCAATAGGCTGGTGTACGGGTATGGTGCTGTCATATCTCTACTACATGACCGGAAAATGGAAAACAAGAGGAGTTATTAAGCACAAAATTGCTTAAGTCTGATTTCACTGTCTGTATATTATTTAGGGTGACTGCTGTTTTTGTATAGATAAAAAATTATACTTTAGCGCATAATATAAAATAAAAGGACATGATAAGATCAATGACCGGTTTTGGCAAGGCAGAATGTGAGCTGGCAGGCACAAGGGTTACCGTGGAAATCCGGTCTCTTAACAGCAGGCAGCTTGATATCAATCTTAAATTGCCTGCCGTTTACAGAGAAAAGGAAGCTTTGCTAAGAAACCAGATTGCATCAAGGCTCATCAGGGGGAAAATAGATGTTACGATATTAATTGACCAGGTGGCAACAGACCAGGTGGCAACAGACCAGCTGCCTTTTATAAACAAAGCGGTGGTTAAACACTATTTTGAGGAACTGAAAAAAACAACTAAAGTGCTGAATATAAAAGAAAATTATCCTTTGGAAATGATGAAGATGGCTTTACGGATGCCCGACACTCTGATAAATTACCGGATTGTACCTGATGAAAAGGAATGGGAAACTGTCTACAGCAGTTTTTTAGAAGCAGTGGACCGGACTGACAAATACAGGGCCGGAGAAGGGGAAGCGATGAAATCTGACTTGCAAAACCGAATCTCTGCAATTGAAGCCTGCCTTTTAGAAATTGACCGGTTTGAAGGAACGAGGATTGAAAATATTCGAACAAGGCTGCAGCAGAATCTGAATGAATTCTTAAGTAATAATAATATTGACAGGAACCGTTTTGAGCAGGAGATTATCTTTTATCTGGAGAAACTGGATATTACAGAAGAAAAGGTGAGGCTTAAAAACCATTTGGATTATTTAAAAGATACCCTTAACGGGGAAGAAGCTTCGGGGAAAAAACTTGGTTTTATCAGTCAGGAGTTGGGAAGGGAAATCAACACCATCGGATCGAAGGCAAATGATTTCAATATTCAGAAACTGGTAGTGCAGATGAAGGATGATCTTGAAAAAATCAAGGAGCAATCACTAAATATCTTATGATACAGGGCAAATTAATTATTTTATCCGCTCCCTCGGGGGCCGGAAAAACCACCCTGGTAAACTTCCTGCTTACCAGGGATCTTAAAATCGCCTTTTCCGTGTCTGCCACCAGCAGAAAAAAAAGGCCACATGAGGTTGAAGGTAAAGATTATTATTTTATATCAGCTGATGAGTTTAAAGAGAAAATAAAGAATGATGAGTTTCTTGAATGGGAAGAGGTATACCGGGATCATTATTACGGAACACTTAAAAGTGAAATTGAGAGGATATGGTCAGTGGGTTTAAATGTGATATTGGATGTTGATGTGAAGGGGGGGCTGAATATTAAGAAAAAATACGGAGGCAGGGCGCTCTCCGTGTTCATCATGCCGCCTTCGGTGAAAGAACTTGAAAAACGGCTGATAAAACGATCTACCGAAAGCATCGGGAAATTGAAAGGAAGAATTGCCAAAGCTGAAGCAGAGCTGAAACATGCTGGTGAATTTGACGTCATCATAATTAATGACAACCTGGAAAAAGCAAAAAGGGAGACACTTGTTACAGTTACCGGATTTTTAAAACAACCTTACCAATCTTCATGATATTTTTTCTCACAAAAAATCATTAATAAAACAGTTATATCCATTGGATTTGAAATCGATAACTATATGATAAAATGGCGATAAAAAGAACAGGTCTGCTTTTCGGATCTTTCAACCCGGTACATATAGGGCATATGGCTGTTGCGGGGTATATGAAGGAATTTGCGGGCATGGATGAAATCTGGTTCATTGTGAGTCCGCAAAATCCCTTTAAGAACCCTGAACAACTTGCCAGTCCTGCTGCACGGCTTCACATGGTCAGGCTGGCAACAGAGGACCATCCTTCATTCAGTGCCTCGGATATAGAGTTTGGAATGCCAGTTCCCTCATACACTCTCAATACCATGAAAAAACTGACCAGGGAATTTACAGGAAGAGATTTCCACATAATAACAGGTACGGATAATATTGAAAGCATAGTCAGCTGGAAGGGAGGCAGGACCCTTGTAAGGGATTATCAGTTTCTTGTTTATCCCCGGCCGGGAGATAGTTTTTCCAGGTTGAGCCTTTTCAGCAAAGCCATAATTGTCAATGCACCTGTAATTGAGGTCTCCTCGTCATTTATTCGCAAGGCATTAAAAGAGGGAAAGGATATGCGTGCCTTTGTGCCCCTCAGGGCATATGAATACCTTGTTAAAAACAGGATATACCTTTAGGGTACAAAGTCATATCATCAGAGTTCCTTAACCGGTCGTATAATATCCATACCTCTCAGTATTGCTTTTTCATTTACAGGGATAAGCGAATGATGTCTTTCAGGCAGTGATTCTGCAAGTCCCTTGATCACATTCTCAAGCTTCACCAGGGGTTTGATTTTTAAATACCCTCCGAGAACTATCATGTTAAATGTCCTGGCAGATTCCATTTTTGCGGCTTCCTCTGCAGCATCAACCCTGTAGATATTAATATCTTTCCGTTCAGGATGTCGTGAAATTCCATTGCCATCATAAATAAGCATTCCTCCCGGTTTAACTGAATTCTCGAATTTGTCCATCGACTGCTGATTTAGAATAATGGCAGTATCAAACTTATTAATAATGGGTGAACTGATGCGTTCGTCGCTCAGGATTACAGTTACATTGGCTGTTCCCCCGCGCATTTCGGGACCATAGGAAGGCATCCAGCTGACTTCCTGCTCCTGCATTATTCCTGAATAGGCCAGTATCTTGCCCATTGAGAGAACTCCCTGGCCTCCAAAACCTGCAATGATAATCTCTTCGGTCATACTGTAGTTTTTATTCTTTGTTCAGCAATCTGCCTTCAAGTTTAATATCTCCGAGGGGATAAAAAGGAAACATGTTTTCAACCATCCATTTGTTTGCCTGTACAGGAGACATCTTCCATCCTGAATTGCAATTCGATACGATCTCAACCAAAGAAAGGCCCTTTTTGAGTTTCTGGCTTTCAAAGGCCTGCCGTATTGCCTTTTTGGCTTTCCTTACATTTACAGGAGTGTGCACTGCCTGACGGGTTACATAGTAAGTGCCGGGCAGCCGGGCAACAAGTTCAGTAATCTTTAGCGGATTTCCCATCATCTTCACATCACGTCCATAGGGTGAGGTGGATGATCTCATTTCAGGAAGCGTCGTCGGTGCCATTTGCCCTCCGGTCATCCCGTAAATACCATTATTAATAAAGAAAATTGTAAAATTCTCCCCCCTGTTGCAGGCATGTATGGTTTCGGCCGTACCAATGGCGGCAAGGTCTCCATCCCCCTGGTAGGTGAAAACAAATTTTTCGGGCATCAGCCTTTTAACAGCCGTAGCTAAAGCAGGAGCCCGGCCATGGGCTGCCCCCTGCATGTCAATATCAAGGTAATTATACATAAGCACCGAGCAGCCGACAGGCGTGATGCCTATAGTTTCCGGTTGTATATTCATTTCCTCTATTACCTCGGCAATAAGTCTGTGTGCAGTTCCATGACCGCAACCGGGACAATAATGCATGACATTGTCTGTCAGAACCGGTGTTTTTTTGTATACCAGGTTCTCTTCTTTTACAATATCATCAGCTGTTATATTTTTAGTCATGATTTGGATATCTTTTTAATCATGTTTTCCAAAGCAACTACAATCTCATCAGGCGAGGGAATAACCCCACCCATCCGACCGAAATGTTCAACTCCCACCCTGCCGTTTACTGCCAGCATGACATCTTCAACCATCTGGCCGGTACTCATTTCAACGGCAAGCATTCCTTTTACCTGTCTGCCAAGTTCTTTAAGAGGCTTTTCCGGAAATGGAAAAAGTGTGATTGGTCTCAGCAGTCCGGCTTTAATTCCTCTTTCCCTTGCCAGCTGAACCGATTTCTGACAAATCCGGGCACTGGTGCCGTAGGCAACGAAAATATATTCAGCGTCGTCACATTCTATCATTTCAAATCTGACCTCATCTTCCTTCATCTTTTTGTACTTGGCCTGAATATTAAAATTATGTTTTTCCTGCTTTAAAGGATCCAGATCCAGGGAAGTAATTATATTCCTTTCCCTGTCCGCGCTTTTACCGGTTGTGGCCCAGGAGGGAAAATCCTTCAACCTGGGCTTCTGTTCATCAAGCCATACTTTCTCCATCATCTGTCCCAATGCCCCGTCAGTCAGTATCATCGCCGGGTTCCTGTATTTGAAGGCAAGATCAAAACCCAGTCCCACAAAATCTGCCATTTCCTGTACAGACTGGGGAGCAAGTACAATAAGCCTGTAGTCTCCATGCCCGCCGCCTTTTACGGCCTGGAAATAGTCCGACTGTGACGGCTGTATTGTCCCGAGTCCGGGTCCGCCCCTCACAACATTAACCACAAGGCAGGGAAGTTCGGCACCTGCCATATAGCTGAGTCCCTCCTGTTTAAGGCTGATTCCGGGACTTGACGAGGAGGTGATCACTTTACGCCCGCAACCGGCACCGCCATAAACCATATTGATCGCCGCAACTTCACTTTCAGCTTGCAATACAATCATGCCGGTGCGTTCATAAGGCCTCTCAAGCATCAGATACTCCAGTATCTCGGACTGGGGAGTGATGGGATACCCGAAGTATGCATCTGCACCTGCTCGTATGGCAGCTTCGGCTATCGCCTCATTTCCTTTCATCAGTTTCAGTTCCTTCATTACAGACCTGTATATTATTTTTATACTTTCTTTTTCTTGTATACCGTAATAACTCCATCAGGACAGACTATTGCACAGTTTGCACAACCAATGCAGGCATCCGGATTCTCCATGTATGCAAAATGATAACCTTTTCCGTTTACCTCCCTGGCCAGCCGTATTACATCGGTCGGGCATGCAACCACGCACACCTCGCAGCCTTTGCAATTTTCTCTGTCTACTATGATGGATCCTTTAACTTTAGCCATATTTCACTACTATTGTTGTGACAATTAGTTCTTTATGGGTCAATTTCGAATAGAGATCTTTAAATGTGATATACAGTATCTTATAATTATATTTTCATTATTATTTTCAAAAATAAGAATTCGTATGCTGTGTAATAATGATTATTATCAGTTGTACAGGAAGGCAGGCTGAACACCGCCGTCCCGGATCATTGTAAATTGTGATGCTCATTAAACCTTTTAAGGCGCTCCCGGAGTACCGGAAGCAGGTCCCTCGAAATTTGCGAAACACAGGCACGTAGTCCTTCTTTCCTTGAACTTCCCGTTATTTCGAGCGAAACAGCACTGATACCGTAATAGAGAAGCCTTTCCAGCAATTCACCGCCGGTAAACCCCGGATATGACACGGTAAAATAAAAGCCGTCGCCTAAAGGCAGATCCTCATCCATGTCATATACAATTCTGAAACCGTTTTCAACGAACATCTCCTTCATTATACGCGCCCGCTCCTCATACTCGCGTACCTCGCCCACAAAGTTGAACTTTCCGTCACTGGCTGCTTTCAACATGGCAGCCAGGCCATATTGCGAGGAGTGATTGGTGCCGGCGGATAATGAATAGAGGGAGCCGTAAACCATTGCATACCCAAGCCTGTCAGATGAATAATACCGCTTCAGATCCGGATAGGTCCTGTTGTAAAGTTTACCGGATATTATCATCACACCAGTCCTTTGTCCTGCATAACTGAAAGCTTTTGAACTGGAAAGCAGTAAAATATAATTTGAGGTATAGTTAGCAACAGTGGCCTGAAAAGGTGGCTCTCCCGGTACAGAAAGATCCTTTCTGAAATCCATGCAAAAATAGGCAAGGTCCTCAAGGACTATTACATCATATCTATTGGCGAGATCACCTATTATCTGCAGTTCTCTTTCTGAAAAACATATCCATGAAGGATTATTGGGATTGGAATATAAAATGCAGCTGATATTGCCGGCTGAAAGGTAAGATTCCAGTTTTTCCCGTAGCTTTTCACCCCTGAACCGGTAAACATCAAAACAATCATATTTGATCCCCATCACTCCAAGCTGCTGCTTATGGACGGGGAAGCCAGGATCTATAAGCAGAA
>SLOS01000336.1 GCA_007132365.1 Bacteroidales bacterium
ACATTTCCAATACTGACACATATTTTAGTTTCAGACTGCATTTAATGCAAATTTTTGTAATTCGTTTACATCAATTGATTCAATTACAGTATCACCAATACCCCTCATCAAAATAAAGTGTATGGATCCGCCTTCCCTTTTTTTATCTTTTATAAGTGCATTCAGTACATCGGATGGAGCAGAGGGGTTATCTGCTGGCAAGCCATAGTCCCTGAGAAGATCCAGAAGCCGCTTTCTCTCCTCCTCCTTCATCAATCCTTTTTTAACGGATAGACCGGCTGAGAAAGCGAGTCCTATTGCTACTGACTCGCCATGCGGCAGGCCTGTTACCTTTTCCACTGCATGTCCCCAGGTATGACCGAGATTAAGTTTTCTCCTTTCGCCGTTCTCAAGCTCATCAATCTCAACAATGCCGGCTTTGATACGGGCAGAGTGGCTGACCAGCGATTCCATCTCATTGCGGTCCCTTGCAAGTATGCGTAAATTGTATTCTTCAATATGAGCAAACCCCTTGTGATCCTTAATCAGGGTGTGTTTGATTACCTCAGCCATTCCATTTATAAATTCATTTTCCGGCAGGCTCAGCAACATATCAACATCGCAGATAACAAATTCGGGTTGAGTGAATGTCCCTATTATGTTCTTGTAGCCGTCAAGATTTACCCCGTTTTTACCGCCTATGGCTGCATCGACCATTGCTAAAAGGCTTGTGGCAACGAACCCGAATTTTATGCCCCTCATATAGGTGGCAGCAACAAAACCTGCCAGATCACAAACAACTCCCCCACCGATCCCGGTTATGAAGGATCCCCTGTCAGCTCCCTGTTCCAGCAGCCATCTGCAAATTTCTCCAACCACATCAAGGGTCTTGCTTTTCTCTCCAGGTTCAACCACATATACAGGGCAATCAGGAAAACGTACCCGGTAGAAACCGTCCAGATTCCTGTCAGTTATGATAAAGGCCCTTCTGCCTTTAAAATATTTTTCCAGATTATCGAGACATTCTCCGACAACCACAAGTGACTGCCGGTTATTCAGATTAACTGTAATTCTTTCCATTGAATAAAATTATAATCTAAAGTCGCAATTACCTACAAAAAAGCAACTTAGGGTTAAAACCCTAAATATTTCAACAGCTTAAAGTTAAGTGGAAATTTTTACTTATTAAAAACTCCGGGGCAGGAAGATTGCACATGACATGATTCCCGTTGAATCTCATCGAATAACCTGTGCACAAAATCAGGCCTCAGTCCGTCCTCCGATGCCAGTCCGTGTAACCGTTCCAGAGCCTTTTCCAGATTTGCAGGCTGCAAATCCCTTAAACGGTCTGAATTTTTCATCCTGGCAATCTGTCTGGACAGTTCCATCCTGCTGGCTATGGTATGTACAAGCAGTTCATCCACCTGATCCATTTCTGAGGTTAGTTCATCTATCAACGGGTCTTCATCTGCAGCAGAGAGGCTCCTTTCAAGATCCATATCCCTGATCATATCATAAAAAGATGAGGGGTTAAGTTGCTGGGGAGCATCGCTCATGGCATTTGCAGGATCAGGATGCACCTCAATCATAAGGCCGTTGGCGCCCTCTTCCATTGCTTTCCTGGATACAAGCGGCACCAGGCTTCTTTTTCCGGCTATGTGGCTTGGGTCACAAACCATCAGTATACCCGGCAGCCGCTCCTGAAGAGACCGCTGTATTTTCCAGATAGGCGGATTACGGTATATGGATTTCCCCCAGAGTGAAAACCCCCTGTGAATGGCGCCCACCTCCTTTATCCCAAGTTTCATGAACCTTGCAATTGCACCGTACCAAAGCTCAAGGTCAGGATTTAAAGGGTTTTTGACAAGTACCGGTATGTCAACTCCCCGAAGGGCTTCGGCAATTTCCTGAACAACAAAGGGATTACTGACTGTTCTTGCCCCTATCCACAAGAGATCTATATCATATTTAAGGGCTTCCAGTGCATGCTTCTCACAACCAACCTCGGTTGCCACCTTCATGCCCGTTTCCTGCTTTACCTCCCGCAACCATTTAAGTCCCCCGGCACCTACTCCCTGGAATGAATCAGGAGAGGTACGGGGTTTCCAGAGGCCGGCACGGAAATAATCCACATTGCCGCCAAGTTTCATTGCATTTGCCGCCTCCAGCATCTGCTCCGGAGATTCTGCGCTGCACGGTCCGGCTATAATAACCGGGTTACCGGAGTTTTCACCATACCGCTTCCCCGCTTTCTTATCTGATTCTGAACCGTTTATCTTTTCCATTTTCATGTGATTATATTTTGTTTAATTACTGTCACATATAACTCGCCATACTATAATCATACACGGGTGTGTAAAATTTTGCTAATGGCTCGTTTCATCCTTGTTTATAAACTGACATAAAAAGTTCTCTTGATTTATTTGCTTTCTCAATCTGATTTTCGAGGGACTTCCACCCGCCCTCCTTTATCATGTCCCTCAGTCCTGACAGACTTGAAATCATTTCATCCAGGCTCTCGGACAGGTTTGCCCGGTTATGATGAAAAACAGGGATCCACACATCGGCGGGACTGGAGGCAAGCCGTGTAGCGGACTCATAACCAGTGGAAGCAATATTTAACATTGACTCATTTTGTTTATCCTCTCCTGCACTCAGAGCTGCAAGGCTGTATGCCAAAACCTGAGGGAGATGGGAAACCCTTGCAACACAGCGGTCATGAAGGTCAGGATCCATATACACTATATCCATGCCCAGTTTGTCAAATATTCCATAAGCTTTTCTGAGCGCCGCTTCAGAGCTCTTTTCCTTTTCGCATATTATAACTTTTTTATTCCTGAAAATACCCGAATCAGAAGCCTCAGGCCCTGATACAGCAAGTCCTGCCATGGGATGGGCAGCCACGAATTGCTTCCTCTTTGAATGGTCCCGGGTAATGCGGCAGACTGCACCCTTGATCGATCCGGCATCTATCACCGTTGCACGGGGCGCCATAAGTTCAAGGATCCTGGGCAATAGCTGAATTGATGCATCAACGGGTACGGAGATAATAATAATATCTGCATATCCGGCAGCCTTCTCAAGCGACATGCTCCTGTCTATCCACCCCCTGTAAAGTGCTTCCTGCAAATGGCCTGTATTATTGTCGACGCCAACTATCTCCGATGAGATATCCCTGAGTCCCTCAGCCATGGAACATCCGATCAATCCTGTGCCGACAATTGCTATTGTTGATCGCTCTGATGATTCGCTGTTATCCATATAATTTGTTTTTCATTTCAAAAAAAAAAGCCCCTTTTTCAAGGGGCCCTCTTTTGCTGTAATATTCTGAGATGATCAGTTCATTGCATATCCTGGCCCCTTTTATTCAAAAAATAAAAGAAAAAAAAGTTCCAGGAAAAATATGTATGAACCATCATGGTAGATTCTGTTATATGAATGCAATTATAGTGATTTTTTCTAAGTCCAGCAAAATAATCTATTTTTTTTTCAGATTGGTATATTTTTTTTTGAAAATTATAGTACTTTTACCCTGTCACAAAATGAATCTGATATGCAAAACAGAATGACAAATAACATCTGGTGGTGGCATAGCCTCTTAAAGAGCTATGTTAAGCACTGTATTTGTTGATCTGAGATATAATAATATACGGAAGCCCGCTTAACATAGCGGGCTTTTTTTGTGGAAAATATGTTGTAATAGCCGGTCATAACAACAAAAACGGGACATTTCCCGGCATAAAAATGAGATACTTAACAAGAATTTTAATAACATGCAATCAATTAACCTGAAAGCTTCAGTAAAGCATTTTTCGGCCGATACCCTTACCCCGGTTGGCCTTTACCTGCGCCTCCGGGATACTTTTCCGCAAAGCCTGCTCCTGGAATGTACCGACTTCAGCTCCAGGCAGGATGCCTTTTCCTACATATGCCTTAATCCGGTTGCAGGTATTGAAATAACAGTAAAGGAGATAAAAGAATACTATCCGGGAAACAAGGTCACTGCAAGATCCCTGGAGAAGGACAATGATGCTGTAACTGCAGTTGATGCTTTTGCCGGTAACATAAACATTGAAAATATTCCTGAGGAAAAGGTGCTGCCGGGAATTTTCGGGTTCACCTCTTATGAAGCTATAAACCTGTTCGACAACGTAAACATTGAAAACAAAGGCGCCCCCTCTCCCATCCCGTTAATTAAATATGATCTCTATTCAGTTGTTATTGCAATCAACCACTTTAACAGCACCATGTCAATATGTGAACTGGGTGAAAAATATGAAGAGAGGCTCACAAACACTGTAATTTCTCTTCTAGCAAATAAAAACACCACAACGTTCCCATTCAAGACAACCGGTAAGGAGGTAAGCAACCTCGAAGATGATAAATTCATTGATATGGTTGTTCAGGGCAAAAAGCATTGTGCAAGGGGTGATGTTTTCCAGATAGTCCTTTCCCGCAGATTCGAGCAGGCCTTTCAGGGTGATGAGTTCTGCGTTTACAGGGCCTTGCGGTCGGTTAATCCCTCTCCCTACCTGTTCTATTTTGACTATCTTGGTTATAAACTCTTTGGTTCATCGCCTGAGGCACAGCTTCAGATCAATGAAGGCAGTGCCGTAATTAATCCAATTGCCGGAACCATACCCAAAACAGGGGATAAATTAAATGATGAAGGGCTGGCTAAAGCACTCCTGGCCGACCCCAAGGAAAATTCAGAACACTCAATGCTTGTAGATCTGGCAAGAAACGATCTCAGCCGTCACTCAGGGAATGTAAGGGTCAGCAGCTACAAGGAGGTACATGCATATTCGCATGTCATTCACCTGGTCTCAACTGTTACCGGAGATCTAAATGAAAAAACAGACAGATACAGGGTTTTTGCCGATACCTTTCCGGCAGGGACACTATCAGGCGCTCCAAAACACAGGGCCATACAGCTTATAGATAACATTGAACCCACAAGTCGCGGATACTATGGCGGGGCCATAGGCTATACCGGACTTACCGGTTCCCTCAATCATGCCATAATGATCAGGTCATTTGCAAGTTACGGAGGGAAACTCGTTTTCCAGGCAGGAGCGGGAATTGTTATTGATTCGGTTCCGGAAAAAGAACTTGAGGAGGTAAAAAGCAAATTATCAGCTTTGAGACAGGCGCTCAAAATGGCTGAAAACATAAAATAGAGAAAATGGCCAGAATACTTATAATCGATAATTATGATTCATTCACCTACAATCTCGTACATTACGTGAACGAATACAGCGGGCATGAAACCGATGTATTCAGGAATGACAGGATTGCAATGGATGATATACAGCAATATGACGGCATACTTCTTTCACCCGGGCCCGGAATACCATCAGAAGCGGGAAACCTGCTTAAAATAATAACCATGTATAAGGAAAGTAAGAGGATTTTCGGGGTTTGTCTGGGACTGCAGGCTATAGCCGAGGTTTTCGGCGGAAGCCTTCTGAATACCGACAAGGTTTACCATGGTGTTGCCACAAATATAAATATAATGGAGCCCGGGCACTACCTTTTTGATGGCCTTCCTGCAAGTTTCCCCGGAGGAAGGTATCACTCATGGGTGGTAAAAAAAGAGACCGTTCCCGGCTGCCTGCGAATTGACGCACTGGATAATGAAGGCTACATTATGGCTATGAGTCACCGGGACCTTGATGTATGCGGGGTCCAGTTCCATCCTGAGTCCATTCTTACACCAGATGGCAAGAAGATAGTGTTTAACTGGTTGCGCAGATTTGATAAATGACCGGGAAAGATTAACAAACAAAAAGGGTTGCTATTTGCCTTTATTAAACTAACATAAATATATGATGAAGGATATTCTGAATAAATTGCTGGAATCACAGCAGTTAAGCCGGGAAGAGGCCATAAGGCTCATGCACGGCATTGCCGGACAGGAGCTCAATGAGGCGCAGATTGCCGCAGTCCTGTCGTCATACATCATGAGAAGCATCAATATTGACGAGCTGCTCGGTTTCAGGGATGCACTGCTCGACCTTGCTGTCAAGGCAGATCTTAACGGGGAGAAGATAATTGATCTGTGCGGAACCGGCGGGGACGGAAAAAACACCTTCAATATCTCAACAATATCTTCATTTGTGGTTGCCGGTGCAGGTATAAAAGTCGCCAAGCACGGTAATTACGGTGTTTCTTCTCTCACCGGCTCATCCAACCTTATGGAGCATTGCGGATACATCTTTTCCAACAATAACGATAAGCTGAAACGGGAGATCGAGGCAGCAGGTATATGTTTTATGCATGCCCCCCTCTTCCACCCTGCCCTGAAAGCTGTAGGCCCTGTAAGAAAACAGCTGGGAATAAAAACCATATTCAACATTATGGGCCCGCTTGTAAACCCTGCAAATCCGGATTTTCAGCTCAGCGGGGTATTCAGTATCGAAGCCGGGCGGCTTTACAGCTACCTGATGCAAAAGGAGTCAAAACATTTCCTGGTTGTGCATAGTCTTGACGGTTATGATGAGGTATCGCTAACCGCCGGAATAAAGTATTTTTCCCCGAAAGGGGAAGGGCTTCTGA
>SLOS01000133.1 GCA_007132365.1 Bacteroidales bacterium
CAAACCTTTTATGACTTTTTCTATTTTTATGGTAGCGTCATGCATCAATGCCGAGTATTTGATAATTTCTTCTTTATTACCAGGATTTTTCCCGATCCTTTCAATGCAATGCATCATCCCTGCCAGTGGATTGTTAACCTCATGAGCCACACCTGATGCCAGCGAACCTATTGAAGCCATTTTTTCAGATTGGACCAGTTTCTTCTGAGCTAATTCCAGCTCACCATAGGCCTTTTGTAACCTGTTAACCATTTCATTGAATTTACCGACCAGAGTGTCCAGTTCATCCGCTGGCAGGTATGACAATGGTTTCTCGAAAGCCCCGGGATAACGTCGTGCAAATTTTACTTTCTTATGCTGTATGGTATCAAGATCTGTGTTTTCAGCAATCTGGCTTATTGATTTTATGGGGTGGGTAAGCATATATGAAAATAACAGTGTCATGGCGATCCCGACAATAAAAAACACTACGACCATCCATACCAATACAGACACGGCCTTGTCAATTGCCTGACCTATATGAACTTCTGTAAGCCCAATTCGTGCATAACCGGCCTTTCCGCCAAGCAGCGGGATAGTAATATCGCGGATTATTTCACTGCTTCCGGATGGCTGAATATGTATTGTGCTTATTTCATTATCTTCGGGTATTTCAGGAATATCTAACAATGCAGCCGGAAAATAGATTTCAAATGTATGTGCAATAACCTCCATGTCCCGGTTCAGGATAAAGACATATTCAACTGAGGCATCAACAGATTTCATTTCATTAACCAGCCTGTTGAGTTCCACAATATCATCATAAAGCAGGAGATCAATTGCCCTTTCAGAGATGGTTCTTGAAATGTACAGACTGCGCTGATGCAGTTCATCCTCCAGTGAAGAGTATATAATCCGGTGGATAAGAATGATATTGATAGTCCCGAATAAAACAACAATAATAAAAATACCGAGGGTAAATTTCCAGAAAAGTGGTATTCTGATCCTGTTACTATTTGATTGTGAAAAATCTGGCATAATAGGTAACTATAGGCATCAAACCCGGATTTATAATACCTGGTTCAAGAAGTGACATTAATGATTATTCCCGGATTCTGTCCTCTAATGCAGATCTCATGGCCCGTATACCATTATAATCGGCATCATTCCCTTCTATAAACCTTTCTATTAGCAGTCTGTTGATGAGCTGCCTGCCATGTTCATCAAGGTGCATACCCTCGAATACATCCCTTACACTTGCTATAAGGTCATCATCCATCCGGGAAGATGCAACTACAGGGGGGATACCATAATCTTCCGACTTTTCAATTATCCTGACACCCCTGATCCTGTCAGATTTATTCTCCCGGAGGTATTCAAAGATCATGCCATGCACGGAAGCACCGTCTATAAGACCTTTTGCCACCATTTGTATTGAAACATCATGAGCGTTGGTGAAAACAGTTGATGAAAAGAAAGTATCAGGATTCTCCCCTTTTTCCATAATCCTGAAAAGAGTATACAGATAACCCGTATTTGACAACAGGTCAGTATAAGCAAAACTCGTTCCTTTTAAATCGCCAAACTCCTGTGCAGGAGAATTTTCAGGCACAATAACATAAGCCTGATATACAGTATTACCCCTGGTTACCGGGACTGACAACAGCTCGACACCGGTATCCCGGTTCAACTCAACGTAAGCACCGGAACAGATAAAAGCAAAATCCAGCTGGCCTGTTTCAAGCATATTATTTACCTCAATGTATGTTCTGCGCTGGTGGAATTCAAAGGGTACATCTAACCTGGCAGCAATATATCTTATTATATCTTCGTAGGTTGAAAAGGTTTCTCTTGGAGATGACATGGCAGACACGGCAACTTTAAGAGGAGCTTTCCCGGAAAAAGTATTTTCTGTCCCATCAGCAGAAACCCCCTCCGAAAAATCAACAGTTCTTATATTCCGGGAGTCTTGTCTGCAGCCATTAGTGGTCAGCGCAACCATACAAATGATAACCAGGTATCGCATAACTTCAGTATTCAGTAAATTTAAAATGGGCGAAAATGCAGGTCATAGCAATCCAAGCTCCAGCATTGCCTCTTCTGTCATCATGTTCTTGTCCCACGGCGGGTCAAAAGTCAGATTAATAACCAGGTCACTTACCCCCTCAACCGCCCGGACCTTTTCATTGATCTCTGCCATAAGTTCATCCACCATGGGGCAATTGGGTGCAGTAAGAGTCATAACGATCTCAACCTTCTGCTCATCATCCACTATTATCTCATAGATTAGTCCCAGGTCATAAATATTGACCGGTATCTCCGGGTCATAAATATTTTTCAGAACCTTTCCAATCTCACTCTCAAGTTCCAGATAATTATTCTGCTGTTCCATGATTCAGTTATTTTTTTTAGCTTTTGCCTGATAGGCAAGCGCGTATAGTTTCATCTGTTTTATCATTGAGACAAGTCCGTTGGATCTGGTGGGGGAAAGATTCTCCTTCAGACCTATTTTATCGATAAAATAGAGATCATTATTAATTATCTCCTCCGGCTGCCTGCCCGACATGACACGGATCAGCAGGGATATAATACCCTTGGTAATTACCGCATCGCTGTCGGCCGTATATACAACGGTTCCGTTTTCCATATCAGCCATGAGCCAAACCCTGGACTGGCATCCTTCTATCAGAAATTCCGGCTTTTTATATTTTTCATCAATAATGGGAAGTGACCTGCTGAGGTCAATAAGATAATTATATTTATCCATCCAGTCATCGAAAATTTCAAACTCCTCAATTATCTGATCCTGCACTAAATTAATATCCATCTCCTCCGCTGTTAATTATTTAAACATCTGTATCACTTTCCTTATTGCCTGGCACAGGCGGTCTATCTCTTCACGGGTATTGTAAAAAGCCAGTGAAGCCCTTATGGTGCCACGTATGCCAAACCTGTCCATGACAGGCTGGGCACAATGAGTTCCGGTACGCACCGCAATTCCGTACTTATCGATTACCATGCCCGCATCATAGGGATGGATATCCTCAAGCACAAAAGAGAGCACACTTATTTTTTCTTTTGCCCGACCGAAAAAAACCAGTTCCTCAAACTCTGAAAGGCGGCCGGTTCCATAATCAAGAAGATCCTTTTCATGTACAGCTACCTCCTCAAGTCCGGTCTCCTGAAGATATTCAACTGCTGCCGCCATACCTATTGCCCCGATATAATTGGGGGTTCCGGCTTCAAATTTAAATGGCAGGCGGTTGAATGTGGTTTCTTCAAAAGTTACCTGGTCAACCATCTCCCCTCCTGTCTGGTACGGAGGAAGCTCTTCCAGGATCTCTTCCCTGCCGTACAGTGCACCTATACCGGTTGGCCCGTACATCTTATGTCCGGAAAAAACATAGAAGTCCGCGCCCAGCTCCTGAACATCCACCCTTCCATGCTGAACGGCCTGTGCGCCGTCAACCAGCACAGGCACTCCAAGTCTATGAGCCGATTTAATAATATGTTTTACCGGGTTAACGGTGCCAATTGAATTGGCAACATGGGTAACTGCTACAATACGCGTCCTTGAAGAGAGCAGCTTTTCATATTCATCCAAAATAAGTTCACCATCATCGTTCATGGGAATAACCCTGAGTTTTGCCCCTTTCCTCTTACAAAGCATCTGCCAGGGAACAATATTGGCATGATGCTCCAAAGCTGAAATCAATATCTCATCTCCCTCACTTACGAATTTTTCTCCAAAGCTGAAGGCTACCAGGTTAATGCCCGATGTAGTACCCGGGGTGAATATTATCTCATGATCATGTTTTGCATTGATAAATGACCTGATGGTCTCCCTGGCATGCTCAAAATCCCGTGTCGTAATATCACTAAGGTAATGAACTCCCCTGTGGATATTGCTGTTGGTTTCCCTGTAGACCTTATTCATCCGCTCAATGACCTTCAAAGGCTTCTGGGTGGTGGCAGCATTATCAAAGTAAACAAAAGGCTTGTTATATACCTGCTGCTTAAGAATGGGAAAATCATTCCTTATTTTATTGATATCGAAAGCCAAAATAATTCATTTTTTTATGCAGGTAATATCAAAACACAAAACCTACCCGCATTTCATTGCACAATTATTGCAGCGGCTGAGCTCGCCGCGCAGCCGCTTATTCACTAAATCATCTATTCTCTCCTGCAGGGCTTTTACCCTGATATTCTGTATTACCTCGTGTGCAAAAGCAAACATAAGCATAAGACGTGCCTCGCGTTTATCAACGCCCCTGGACCGAAGGTAAAAAAGGGCATTATCATCGAGCCGGCCCATGGTTGAACCGTGGCTGCATTTCACATCGTCAGCATATATCTCAAGTTGCGGGCGGGAATACATTTTAGCATCATCAGTGAGCAAAATATTGTTATTGGACTGGTACGCGTTGGTTTTTTGGGCGTCGCGGCGCACCAGTATCCGACCGTTGAATGATCCTGATGCATAATCATCCAGTACTCCCTTGAACAGCTGGTTACTGAAGCAATTGGGACTGGCATGGTCTATATGCACATAATTGTCAATATATTGTCCCTTATCCGACAGATAAAGGCCTAAACTGTGGTTCTCCGCATGTTCACCGTTCAGGGTGACAAATATGTTGTTCCGGATAAATCCCCCATGCAGGGATATTATGCTTGCAGTCAGATTTGACCCGGCTTCCTGGTGACTGTAGGAGTGGGTGATCTGAGAGGAACCATTGTGCTCATTCTGTATCCTGGTCAGATTGATCTGAGCACCTTCACCGGTAAACACTTCATTAACTGAATTGGTAAGGAACCTGTGGGCCGAGAGGCTGTGATCACATATCACGATTCTGGCCTCCGCACCATTTTCAGCAACAAAAAGATTCCTGTGCTGTGCCATCAGATCATTATCAGATATCATGATATTTACTACCTGTATCGGTTTTTCTGATTTAACTCCCTCAGGGACATAAATAAATATGCCATCCTGTGCAAAAGCGGTATTCAGAGCCACCAAACCATCATTTGAGGCGCCGGCATAACGGTCGTAATGCTTTCCGACAATTTCAGGATAATCCTTCGATGCCTGGGCAAGACTTCCGGCAATGATCCCGCCAGGAAGCTTCTTAATCAGCTCCCCGTCATTGTAGTATCTCCCGTTTACCAGTAAAAGCAAATTGGTATCCAGATCGGGAACATCACAATGAAATATCTCGCGTATATTAAAAGTGACCCTGATATCTCCAAAATTTTTTTGAAGATCATTTTTAAAAACCGATTCAATGTCTGCATACCGGTATTCCTCACTTCCCTTAACGGGGAAACCCAGATGTTCAAGCCTTGCTATGGCCTGATCCCTGTGTTCATTAAGCAATGGGGCCGAGTTGGCAGATATTTCCCCTGCCCTGTCGCGATATAAACTCAGGAACTGATCCCTGAGGGATATATTTTCAGTTATTGTGCTCATATTTCATTTTTATCATGATTCAGGACATCATAAGTTAACTTCTTCCTGGCGTACCCATTCGTAACCCTTCTCCTCCAGCAGCAGGGCAAGTTCCTTACCCCCTGACCTGACGATTCGCCCCTTATAAAGTATATGGACATAATCTGGAATTATATAATCAAGCAGTCTCTGATAATGGGTAATTACAATTGTTGCATTCTCGGCTGATCTCAGGTTATTAACCCCCCTGGCCACCACCTTGAGGGCATCTATGTCAAGCCCTGAATCAGTTTCATCCAGTATGGCAAGTTTCGGTTCAAGCATCGCCATCTGGAAAATCTCATTCTTTTTCTTTTCCCCTCCGGAAAAACCTTCATTTACAGACCTCTTGGTAAGTGAAGAGTCTATCTCCACAAGGTCTTTTTTCTCCCTTAGTTTCTTAAGAAAATCGGAGGCACTTAAGGGATCCTCCCCCCTGTGTTTACGCATCTCATTTATGGCTGTTTTCATAAAGTTTACCATACTTACACCGGGAATCTCAATCGGATACTGAAACCCTAGAAAAAGGCCCTCCTTGGCACGTTCCTCGGGAGACTTCTCAAGAAGGTCCTCTCCCATGTAGAAAACACTCCCGGAATCAACCACATAAAGATCCCTTCCGGCCAAAACCGAAGCAAGGGTGCTTTTTCCCGAACCGTTAGGCCCCATAATTGCATGCACCTCGCCTGCCTTTACCTCCAGGCTCACTCCCTTAAGTATTTCCTGGCCTTCTATCGAAACTTTTAAATCTTTTATAACTAACATCCTGCTTAATATTTAATCTTTTAAAAAAAATGTTCTTATATTAACCTGTTTAAAAAATTCTACTTTTGTCGCACCTTCCCTGGATCCTGAAGCTCCGCCATTATTAACCAACACTTCCTTCAAGGCTGATTTGCAAGAGCTTTTGGGCCTCAACTGCAAACTCCATGGGCAGCTTGTTCAGAACCTCTTTGGCATAGCCATTGACTATCAAACCTATGGCATCTTCAGTGGCAATACCGCGTTGGTTACAGTAAAAGATCTGATC
>SLOS01000361.1 GCA_007132365.1 Bacteroidales bacterium
CCTTAACTTTGCAAAAAACACAAACATGTTGGGAAGATTCTTCAAATTGCCAAAAATCAAGCAGTTTCATTACAAACCCCGGTATTACGACGAAAGGAAGGAGGCACTGGACAAACGTATAGCCCATATAAAAGCCGAGATGGGAATTACAGATGACCAGCCTGAAGGGAACAGATATTTCAGGGGCGACTATAAAACTCACATCAAAGGGCAGATGAGGGGTTATTTCAAGCATACCAGGAAGCAGAAAAGAACATCCAACATAAGGCTGCTGGTCATATTACTCGTACTGCTGGCACTTGCCTGGTATATCATCTATTACTAAATTATCACAGCATTCAGGATGGCAGATATTATTCAATTGCTTCCGGATACAGTTGCAAATCAGATCGCAGCAGGTGAAGTTATTCAGAGGCCCGCATCAGTGGTCAAGGAGCTGGTTGAGAATTCCGTTGATGCAGGAAGCAGTGTTATCAAAGTGATAGTTCGGGATGCAGGAAAAAACCTGGTTCAGGTGGTCGATAACGGCTGTGGTATGAGCGAAACTGATGCCAGGCTTTCACTCGAGCGACATGCCACCTCCAAGATAAAAAGCGCTGATGACCTTTTCGCCATAAAAACGATGGGTTTCAGGGGAGAGGCCCTGGCATCTGTCGCCGCCATAGCCGAACTTGAGCTGCAAACCAGGAGGCAGGAAGACGAGACAGGAACCCTGATAGAAATAAAGGGGGCCCGGTTTATCCGGCAGGAACCCGTGTCATGCAGGGCAGGTTGTATTTTCAGTGTAAAAAACCTCTTTTTCAATGTTCCCGCACGCAGGAAATTCCTGAAAACCAATGCAACCGAGTTAAGGCATATTATAAATGAGTTCCAGCGAATTGCCCTTGCCCGTCCGGAAATTGAATTTTCCCTGCAAAATGACGGCACCGAAATACTTCACCTTCCCCCGGCCAACCACAGGCAACGCATAATCCATGTCTTCGGTAAGAATATCAATCATCAGCTTGTCGAAATAAAAACAGAGACCAGCCTGGTCAATATAAAAGGTTACATCGCAAAACCCCAGTATGTAAAAAAATCAGCCGGAGAACAGTTCTTTTTTGTAAATAACCGCTTTATGCGTCATCCATATTTCCATAAAGCGCTTATGCAGGCCTTTGACAAGCTTTTACCGCCCGAAGCCATTCCATCATATTTCATCTATTTTGAAGCGGACCCCAGGACGATAGATGTTAATATCCATCCCACCAAGACAGAAATAAAATTTGAGAATGAGAAGGCGATCTGGCAGGTCCTGATGGCATCGGTAAGAGAGGCTTTAGGGAAATTCAACCTGGTACCATCAATTGATTTCAATACTGAGGGAAAAATGGATATGCCGTTCCCCCGCCGTGACAGGGATGCTGTATCACCTGATATAGCTGTGAACCCTGATTATAACCCTTTTGGTGATAAACAGGACCCTTCATCTTTCAAAAAGGGACCGGGTTTTAAAGGAACCAGGCTGGACAACTGGGAAGAGCTCTACAGGGGATTTGAATCAGACAGGAGTATGGCACACCTAAAACCGGGCGGGACTGAAATAGACGATGATCAGGGAAAAGACACAATCCGCAAAGAAGATGGGCCGTCTGAAAAAGATACTGAAAAAGGAACAGGCGATAATTACGTTACAGGTACCACTCCGGCACTTTTACAGGTTAAGAACCGCTATATAGTGATACCTGTAAAGTCGGGGCTGATGATTATTGACCAGAGAAGGGCCCATGAACGCATCCTGTATGAAAAATTCCTGAAAACTGTCCGCTCAGGTTCCTTTGTAGCTCAACAACAGCTTTACCCCGTCAATATTGAACTGAGCCCCGCCGACTACCTGCTGGTCAGGGAGCTGGCCGGGGAACTGGCCGCTTTTGGTTTTGACATAAGGGATTTTGGCCCTCAAAGCATAGTGGTGTCGGGATGCCCTGTGGATACACATAATACCGATCCTGCAATAATGATAGAGAACCTTCTTTCCGAATACAAATCATCAGGTTCGGCCTTCAGGGAAAGTCCGCGCGAAAAGATCGCCTTTAACCTGGCCAGATCTTCTGCCATTAACTACGGGAAACCTCTGACAAAGGAAGAAATGCATGAGATAGTAGACAGGCTTTTTACAAGTGAGTTACCCAATTATTCACCGGATGGGAAACCAGCCGTTATAATCATTAACAATGATGATATTGAAAAGAAATTCAGGTAGCCATAATCCGGTCATCCCAGAAAATCAGCCTTAATTAACCTTTAAATTGGAAGATTTTGATAACCATTTACTAATTTTACAAGCTGATATCAAGAACGGTCAAAGTAAAAAATTCGCTAAAATCGGACAATCCACCATCACAGGAGATGGCTTTAACAAAGGATTTGGGTTTTCAAGATGAACTAAACATAAAGGACAATGCCTTGTTGATATTAAGGCATACACAAAAATAATCAAACATGATGTTAGGACGATTCGGGGGTATTCCGCTGGTAGTAAAGAACCTGCTTATAATAAATATCCTGATGCTGTTTGCAACATTTGTCCTCAGTGGCACCTTTGACATTCAGCTTACACGTATACTCGGGCTCTACTATTTTGAATCTGAACTGTTCCGGCCTTACCAGATTATAACTCACATGTTCATGCATGGGGGACTGGCGCATTTGTTTTTTAACATGTTTGCGCTGTGGATGTTCGGCAGGGTCCTGGAATCGGTCTGGGGCAGCCAGCGCTTTCTGATCTATTATTTTGTGACCGGACTGGGTGCGGCAGCCCTGCACACCTTTGTAAACCACCTGGAGATGTCATCCATGATCAATGCAGCGAATGCTTTCATGAATAATCCCACACCCGACCTTTTCAGGGAATTTATCAACAACCACATACCCAGTCCCCGAAGAGAGGTTTACGATTTCATCATGTACTGGTCGGACGAGCCAGGCAACCAGGCATACATAACACAGGCTGTGACGATGGTCGAAAACAGCCTTAGGCACAGGATGAACATCCCCACCGTTGGGGCTTCAGGTGCCGTTTTCGGTGTCCTTCTTGCTTTCGGCATGCTGTTCCCCAATACACGTCTGATGCTTCTTTTCCCGCCCATTCCGATCAAGGCGAAATACTTTGTGATAGCCTATGGCTGTATAGAGCTTTATCTGGGCCTGACACGGCCGGGCAGCAATATTGCACATTTTGCCCACCTCGGTGGTATGCTCTTCGGGTTCCTTTTGATTAAATACTGGCAGAAAAACACAAGAAACTTCTTATAAGCACGTTTTTGACAGGTAACCAATAAGATCAGCGAACAAAACATATGCTGAGCATGGACTGAAAAGATGAGTATAGCAGACGAAATAAAGGAGTCATTTAAAAAAGGCACTGTCCTTACAAGGCTCATATATATCAACCTTGCGGTATTTGTTGCCGTCAAGGTTATACAGGTCGTATTATTTCTCTTCAGTACCGGCCAGACCGGAACCTTTTTTATTCTAAACTGGCTGGCTGTGCCCGCAGGTATCTCGGAACTTTTATCAAGACCGTGGACCATCTTTACCTATATGTTCCTGCATGAGGGTTTCCTGCACATATTATTCAATATTCTCTGGCTTTACTGGTTTGGCAGAATATTTCTCGAGTACCTTGATGAGAAGAAACTGCTGGGGGTTTACCTGCTGGGCGGACTGGCGGGTGCTGCACTTTATATTCTTGCGTTCAACCTCTTTCCGGCCTTTGCACAGGTACTTCCGGTTTCACGTGCCCTGGGGGCATCAGCGGCAGTTCTTGCAGTGGTCATATCTATTTCTGTGTATGTACCCAACTATACAATAAACCTGATTTTTATCGGGCCGGTACGGTTGAAATATATAGCAGCCGTTATGATCGTTCTGGATATTATAAGCATAGCAGGGAGCAACGCAGGAGGCCATATTGCCCATCTTGGCGGTGCGCTATTCGGGTGGTTCTTCATCAGGCAGTACAGGCAGGGCAGGGATATCACAAAAGGCATTAACCTGGCATTTCATAAACTCTCCGGGTGGATGACACCCGGGAAAAAACTGAAAGTGGAATACCGAAAACCCAGGGACGACTTTGAATACAACAGGCAAAAGGCAGAAAAACAGCAGCGTATAGATGATATACTCGACAAGATATCCAGGTCCGGCTATGACAGTCTTTCGAAAGAAGAGAAAGAGCTGCTGTTCAGGGTTAGCAACAGGGATTAATATATAGTCAGGTCGGATGGCACAGGTTGGCAAAAAAAACAGATCGCCCGGTAAAGGAAAGAGAATCCTGTCTTTCCTCATCAGCAAAGTTAAAATCCTTATGCATAACACCATTATGCTGATAAATCTGTTCTTTGTCATCCTTCTTCTGCTTTCATACCTTTCCACCCGGGTCAGTCCCCAGGACCTCTGGATCCTCTCCTTTTTCGGACTGGTTTATCCTTTATTGCTTATTATCAACATTAGTTTTGTTATCTACTGGGCATTGAAGCGAAAGGTTGTACTTCTTTACTCTCTGATCGCCATACTTTTAGGGTATAATCACTTCAGTCATACGTTCCAGGTCAGATTATCGCAAAAGCAACCGCAGTATCCGGATAACACCTTTACCTTCCTGTCCTATAACGTAAGGCTCTTCAACCTTTGGAAATGGATAGACGACCCCTCAGTAAAGAACAATATATATGAATTCCTGCTCAGTGAGGATCCGGATGTTCTTTGTCTGCAGGAATATTTTTTCAATAAGGAAGACCCGTATAATAATTCCAGAAATTTCAGGAGGCTTCACGACCGCTACAGTCATATTGAATATTCCAGCTCCAATAACAGGGACTTTAACTTCGGGCTTGCCACTTTCAGCAGGCACCCAATTGTGAATACCGGCAAAATAGAGTTTGTAAACAGCAGCAATTTGAGTATTTACACAGACATTGTAATAAATAATGACACTGTCAGAATATTTAACAACCACCTGCAGTCGGTACAGTTTACCCAGGAAAATCTGAATTTTCTTGACAGCCTGGGCAAACATGATAACAAGAGAAACATAGAAGGAATCAAAAACGTCGGGTCTCAACTCAGGCATGCCTTCATAAGGCGCTCCCGCCAGGTTGAAATAATAGTCCGGCACATAGAACAATCTCCTCATCCTGTAATCATTACAGGTGATTTCAATGATACCCCGGTCTCATATACTTACCGGAGACTGGTAAACCAGGATCTGGATGATGCTTTTGTACGTTCAGGTACAGGTATTGGCAACACATATGTTTCAAAGATGCCTTTCTTCAGGATTGACTATATTCTCCACAGCAGGGAACTCGAATCCTTCTATTTTGATTCGCCCAGAATTGTTATGTCAGACCATTACCCGCTAAAGTGTGAGTTTTCTTTCAGAAGGGCAGACGGTCAAGATCCACGTTCCCCCCGGTAAGTATAATTCCCGTCCGCTTCCCTTTAAAAAGCTGAGGGTTTTCAAGTATAACGGCAAGGGGAACGGCAGATGAGGGTTCGACAATCAGCTTCATCCTTTCCCATATTAGACGCATGGCCCTTATGATGCTCTCTTCCCCGGCGCAGATTATATCATCAACATACTCCAGAATGATTTTAAAGGTAAGCGGACCCAGTGAAGTCAGCAGTCCGTCAGCCACGGTATTGGGTTTCAGGGGAGGCTGAAGGACCCCGGTCTTGAATGACCGGAAAGCATCGTCGGCATTTTTTGGTTCAGCGGCAATCACCCTGGTAGCCGGGCTCATATTTCTGACCGTTATGGCAGTACCGCTCAGCAAACCGCCGCCGCCCACAGGCACCATTATAATATCAACCGGTCCCGTATCCTCAAGAAGCTCTTTGGCAGCAGTTGCCTGTCCGCAAATAACACTGAGATTGTTGTAAGGGTGGATAAATGCAGCCCCGGTTTCTGACACCACCCTGTCAAGCGTAGTTTCCCTTGCCTCAAGTGTTGGGGCGCAAAAGGTGATATCCGCACCGTATCCGGCCACAGCTTCCCGCTTTGTAAGCGGAGATGTTTCCGGCATCACGATATGGGCCTTTATGCCCCTGTTGCGTGCTGCAAGGGCCAGCGCCGCAGCATGATTACCCGAAGAGTGTGTCGCCACTCCATTTTCCGCGAAAGCTTTATCAAGCAAAAGGACTGCATTGGTAGCCCCCCTGATCTTGAATGCCCCCACCTTCTGGAAATTCTCGCATTTGAAGAGAAGCTCACTGCCTGTGATACTGTTTATTGCCCGGCAGGTGAATACAGGGGTACGGTGCACCCATGCACCTATCCTTTCGTGTGCCTCAAGCACATCTTTCCATTGCGGCATTTGCATTTGCTTCAGGGTAACCCGGTAAAAACAATTAATTAAATCTTATTTCATTGAGTTAACTAACTCCAGACCCGACACCGTTATTTATTCTTTACATACTTATCCAGCCACTGGCTGTATTCCCAGAGTACATGA
>SLOS01000182.1 GCA_007132365.1 Bacteroidales bacterium
TGAAATGTTAAAAGTTACATCATCTGTAGCCGGCTGGACACCATCAGGAGGCCAAAGCAATTTTACCAGTTCGGGCTCCGGCAGGGTGAGCGGGTCATTGGTCATCTCTATCCAGTTGTCCAGAGCCCTGCTCAGACGATTCTTTATATCCCGGTATGACGGTTCAAAAGCCAGGTTGTGTATTTCATGAGGATCAGACAGCAGGTCGAATAACTCCTCCTCAGGCCTGGTTTTCCTGAACCATAACTGCTGAACAGAATCAAGCCTGCTTTCATCCCTGAAGCGGAAAAGCTCCTGCATCAGGGGCATCTGATCCCTGTAAGGCAGAAACTGAACATAAGGCCTCTCCGGCATATAGTTCCGGCTGTACTTGTATTGTCTGTCCCTTACGGTCCTTATGCAGTCAAGTGCAGGATCCATACGGTCGCGGGAAGCAAATATGTATTCGCGGGGAGAAGCCTTCTTTTCTCCCAGGAAAGGTTTGCCATGCATATAGTCCGGTATCTCAAGTCCGGCCAGTGATAGAGCCGTTGCCGGGAAATCCACGAAACTGACAAGCTCATCGTTGACTGAACCGGCATCCCGGTAGTCCGGAAATTTTACAATCAGGGGGACATGGAGGCCGGAATCATAGGTCCATCGTTTCATCCGGGGCAACCCGTCACCATGATCGCTGTAAAAAAAAACTATTGTGTTCTCTTTAAGGCCGTCCTCTTGCAGCTGATGAAGTATGGTACCTACAATTGAGTCCATTCGTATGATATTGCTGTAATGTATTGCCATATCATTGCGTATTACCGGACTGTCAGGATAATATGGAGGCAGTTCAATCTCCTCCGGATCAACCAGCAGGGGCTTTGAGGCATTCATCCAGACCCTTGATTCATGAGTCTCCATGATATTGAATACTGAAAAGAAAGGCTGATCCTTATCCTGCCTGTTTCTCCAGTGGGCCTGGTTGCTGCTCTCATCCCAGGCTGTGATCGGATTTTGAAACTGGTAATCAGTCTTAACATTATTTGTAGTATAGTAGCCGGCCTGCCTGAAAAGCTCCGCATAGGTCCGCGACTCAGGTGGAGGAACAGCTTCATATACCGGGATCGCCAGTAATTCGGGGTCTGTTATCTGATCAATAGAGGCAGTACGAGATAAAGTGCGCATGTGCTGAGCACCGAAGCTGGTCGGGTACATGCCTGTGATCAGCGCTGCCCGGCTCGGGGCACAAACTCCGCTTACCGAGTGGGCCTGCGTGAACCGTATACCCTGTTCTGCAAGTTTGTCAATATTTGGTGTCCTGGCTAATGGATCTCCGTAGCAGCCAAGACGGGGACTCATATCTTCGCAGGTTATCCAGAGTATATTCGGCTGCTTTGCAGGTTCTTCCCGTTCAGGGGTCGTTTTACAGGCATTTATTGAGAATGAGACAGCAGCAGTACAAAAAAATAAAAACTCTTTTTGCATAATCTGATATTTTATAAAGTCTTCCCGAATCAAATAATAATATTGTCATAATAATAGGTATTAAACATCAAAAAACAAACTACAGCTTAAGTTTTCCCGGTTCCCGGACAAGAAGTCACCAGTCAGCCAGGTTCCTGTCGAAATCAGCATCAGTGTCTGAGGAACCGGGGATAAATTTCACATCGAATGTTTCTCGTGCGTTTGCGGGCACTGTTACTTCAAAACCCACAAGTATGGTACCCGGATTGGGTACGTCCCATTCAGTGCCTGGCTGCGAGCTCCAGGTGGTGACTCTGATATATTGGGGACTGTCAACTCTGAGGTCAAGGGTCCTGCCGTCAAGGGCAAGGGTAGCACTGTTGTTGCCGGTAACCGTTACGTCTGCCCCGGTAAGCATCTGCCAGCGTACAACAGCAGGATCCGGTCCCGTTGAAAGCTCATCCCTGATAACCAGGTACTCCATGTCAACAATACCTGCCCCCCTGGTTACCGATTCAAGAGTGGTGCTGTAAAGTGATGAGATATCGGATATACCGAAACTGAAACCGGGATCATCCGAATATCTGTCAATTCCTGCATATCCGTCAACCCTCTGCAATTCTCCGTTTACAGTAAGTGTGCTGTGTGAGAAATTGTTCAGGCGGTAGACGGTCCACCTCTCTGCATCCTGCGAACGGCCCCATATATTCATCCCCAGCGATTCAAGTGAATGATAACCCTGTGGCCCGAGGTCAATAGCCCAGCGAACCCCGTCTGCTTCAAAGACAAAAGATCCTACATCCATATGCCCGTGATTCACCGACGGAGAGCCACCCTTAAACCCGAGGTAAATTGCACCGGGGTCGGTCCACGATGTACGCATCAGAATCAGCGGCATTTTTCCCCGCGCTACATAAAACTTGTAATCCGGCTCGACTATCTTATCAAAGGGGATATCCTTACCCCAGATCATTATTGCCGGTAACAGTCTTTCACTGGTAACCCGGGAGAGGTCATCCCTGTCAAGGAAAAATTTCTCCTTCCACAGCAGCGATGGCTGATTTTTCTTTTCCGCAAACCAGAACATCGCGGGACTGAGGCTACCCCCTGCCCTGTTATCTCCCCAGTTATAACACATACCTGAAGGTGCAAGCATATTCTTGACAAAACTGCCGGTCTCAACAAATGCCGGATAATCATCGTAATTGAACCTTCCGGGCCATATCTTATCAACCGCACTAAGGAACATCACATTGAATGAGGTACCATACCTCCAGTATCCGTATCCTTCCGGATAGGCACCATCCGGCTTGTAATCAGCCTTTGCAAGGGTTATGGTATTATATGCCCTGTCAATAACCTCCCTGGCAAGGTCAGGATAATATTCATATATGGCAAGCGCCCCGTAGGTCATGCCGGTATTGCAGACCTGGTTCCAGTTATGCTCTGCACTGAGAAACCGGTTATAATCGGAATCGAATGAGGGCTCAAGGCCCTTTGTGAGGATCGCCTCCCTGATAATCTCCCTGGATCCGGGAGAGAGTTTATGATAGAGCCAGTCATAACCAATGGCAAGTGCCATTGTCATTTCACCCACATCAAGAAAATGAGAGGGATTCCAGTCGCTGAACCCTGCCGCCGCAAGCATCTCCTTTTCAGCCCTTTCAGCATATTTATCATCCCCGGTCATGCGGTATGAATATGAAAGGTAAAATATACGCCTCAGGACCTCGCGTGACTTTCCCAGCAGCCGCCGTCCCGTCAGCTCCCTTTCCACCGGGGGTAGGCTTATTATCGCATCGCTCTTACCCAGTATCGCTTCATGCATATCCTTCCAGACCCGACTGGTCTCAAGCGATTTCTTAATCATCTCCTCCTCGCCCTCAAGAAGCAGGATACGGGGGTGCCTGGATAAAATTTCTTCTGGCGTGTCAGCCCTGTTGCATGAAACGAAGGTTATAAGAACTGCACTGATAAATAGATTAACAAGATTCTCAATTTGCTTCATTCACACAAAGTTTAGTTTTCAAGTTATTTATCAAGATGTAATTACCTCACAAAAAACGGCTAACCAGCTTTCCTCCGGTTATTCCCCGAGCAGCACCTCCAGAAGATTATGGTATGGTTCTCCCGTCTGGTGGTCAACAACACCAAAGCCTCCTTTGTAATCCCAGTTGGCCTATGCAATCTCAAGTTTTTCAAGGATCTCACGCATATCGGCATACCATTGCAACCTCATTTCCGGATCCACGGCAGGTAAACAACCCCACTCACCGCAATAGAGGGGCAGGTTATGCTCCATGGCGTAGTTGAGAGGTATCATTATCATCCCTTCCATTGATACTTTGGTGTAAACCCGGTTGTGGTGGCCAATCCTGGTAACCAATTCCTGCGGCAATCCCTCGAGATCGGCCGGATCAACAGAAAGCCCCGGATATTTCACCGGTCCGCTATAATCACGGATATGTGTCCATGAAGCCTGATGGTGAGTCAGCAGGAAGGGTTCATTAAAATAGTGCGACCTGATAATATGCAGATCGACTATCAGCCTCAAATCAAATTCAAGCGCCCAGCCAACAGCCTCATGCAGCAATCCAAATGCACGAGTTTTCTTATTTCCCTCTTCATCCCACATTTGCTCCTCATCAATGGGTAACCGGATGTGGTCATTGCCAAAGCCGGCAATCTGTCTGACATCTTCCCTAATTCTCATATTCAAATATACCATAAAATGCCCTTTACTCCATATCCCACTACAGAAACAAAAGCAAACAAATCCAAACAACATTCCTGCGATGCCTGCCAAATGATCGCCATGGAATATTTCACTGGTATCTGCCTAACCCAGATATTTTTCCAGCACAGTATATAAACTCTCCTTGCTGACAGGCTTGACGATGTGTTCGTCAAATCCCATTTCTTTGCTTGCTTTGATCTGCTCCGGCATGGCAAAGGCGGTTTGTGCTATAACGGGAATATCCGGATTTTTTGAACGAATTTCCCTGATCAACTCGTAACCGTCTTTTTTAGGCATTCGGATGTCAAGCAAAATAATATCCACCTTCTCATTATTATACAGCTCAATCACCTCTTCTCCGTCTTCGGCAATAAACATTTTGACATCTGTTTCTTTGAGCATAAATTTTAACATTTCCAGGCTGTATGAATCGTCATCGGCAATAATCACTGTCTTCCCGGCAAGTTTGGGAGCATGACCGGGCTTCTCCTTCGGTTGTTTCCCGGTTGATTTTTCTGCTTTTCCTTCATTATATGGAATTGTAAAAAAGAATGTTGAACCCTTGCCTTTTTCTGACTCCACCCAAATTTTGCCTCCAAGACATTCGGTTAATCCGCGTGCAATAGCAAGCCCAAGTCCGGTACCTCTTATCACTTTGTCCCGGTTGCCGTAATCGCTATCGGCTTGCTGAAACCGTTCGAATATTTTTTCATGGTATTCGGTGCTTATTCCTGCACCGGTATCGCTTACATAAAACAATATATCCTTTTTATCACATAATTCATAGCCGAATTCTATATGGCCCTGTTCGGTATATTTGAACGCATTGCTTAATAAGTTGTGAATAATTTGCTTTAACCTGAATTCATCGGTCTTAACATACCGTTTCCTCCGGTTACCGGGCAGCTTCAACCTGAAATCGATATTGGGGGTATTTTTTTCAACCGCATATCCCTTGAACTGTTCCTTTATTTTTTCCAGCAACAAATCGATATTTACACTTGATGTATTGACCACCAATTCTCCGGCATCCAGGCGGGAAACATCTACAATATCATCTATCAGATAAAGCAAATGTTTACCGGAGTCAGAAATATTATGAACACACCGTTTATCTTCTTCATCGGTGACTTTATCCCTTAACATACTGGCAAAGCCCAGGATGGAATTCAGGGGAGTGCGTATCTCATGCGACATGTTTGCCAGGAACATATTTTTAAGAATTACAGCCTGCTCGGCAGCATCTTTTGCATATACCAGTTCCTGCTCCCGTTTTTTAATATCGGTTATATCTTTAACAATATTGGAAATGGCAATGACTTTTCCGGTATCATCTCTAATGGGTGACTTGGTTACAGATACGGGTCCCACTGAACCGTCTTTATGTTTATGAAATGTTTCAAAGTTCTTTACTTTTTTTCCTTGTTTTACATTTCTTATCATGGCCATATCTCCATCATCCTTTGGATAGGCATAAAGATCTCTTGCATTTGAGCCTATTGCTTCCTCTTCGGTATAACCGTATAATTGCGCAGCCCCTTCATTCCACGAGAGGATCGTTCCCTCTGGTGATTCGCTGAAAATAGCATCTTCTGATGACTCAACAATGGAGGCCAGGTGCAGATCTGCTTTCATTTCCTCTTTATCCCGGGTAATATCCTGTACAAAAGTGGCAACAACATCTTCTTCATGGGAAAAATAGAGGATCTTGAAGTGCTTTTTAAATTCTGCAAAATATCTCTCTTCATTATACGCCTCTCCAGAAAGCGCTTTCATCCCGGCATCAATAAAAGCCTGCCTGTATCCTTTCCGGGAAAATATTTCCGAAACCTTTTTATCTTTATCTTTGTCCGGATCGATCTGCAACATATCCCCAAATGCCCGGTTGGCCTCCAGCAGCTTAAAATTCTCAATATTCCCCTTTTTATCCCTCACTGCCTTGTAAAGGGCGAAGCCATGTTCCATGTGATGGAAGAGGTGCCTGTATTTTTCCCGCAATTTCGATTCTTCAACAAGTTTTTGCACCCTGTGCTTCTCGGTAATGTCGGTAAAGGTGATCACTACCCCGTCAATCTGATCTTCAATGGTCCGGTAGGGTGAAATGCGCATCCAGTATATCTCGTCTTCTCCCCTGGAGATTTCCTTTTCAACCGGGGTAAGTTTGTCCAGCACTTTACGCACATCCTTTACCAGTTGCTCCTGAAAGAATTTGATACCGAAATCCTGGATGGAGCGACCTGTATCAGATTCTACCAGATTGACGATAGACCTGATCTGCGGGGAAAATCTTCTTACCTTAAGATTTTTGTCAAGGAA
>SLOS01000386.1 GCA_007132365.1 Bacteroidales bacterium
CCACAGGTGATGCAAGGCCAATCAGAGGTTTGTCCAGAAGGGAAGTGGGTCATGGTAACCTGGCTCACAGGGCGTTGAAAGGGATGGTTCCCAATGATTCGGAAAATCCCTATGCCATAAGGATAGTTTCAGACATTCTTGAGTCCAACGGCTCTTCCTCCATGGCCACGGTATGTGCCGGAACGCTTGCGCTTATGGATGCAGGGATAAAAATCAGAAAGCCGGTTTCAGGGATAGCGATGGGTCTGATCACCGACACAAAATCGGGTAAATATGCCATACTTTCAGACATACTTGGTGATGAAGACCATCTCGGTGATATGGATTTCAAGGTGACCGGCACCAGGGACGGTATCACTGCCGCGCAGATGGACATTAAAGTTGAAGGCCTCTCATATGAGGTTCTTGCAAAAGCGCTTGACCAGGCAAGGGCAGGAAGACTGCATATACTTGACAAAATGGTGGAGACCATCAGTGAACCACGCACAGATCTTAAGCCTCATGCACCGCGGATTGAGCAGATAAAGATACCTAAAGACATGATCGGGGCAATAATCGGACCCGGAGGCAAGATCATCCAGGATATACAGGCAAAATCCAGTACCACCATTGTTGTTGAGGAG
Source organism: Bacteroidales bacterium (assembly GCA_007132365.1). Classification (GTDB taxonomy): domain Bacteria; phylum Bacteroidota; class Bacteroidia; order Bacteroidales; family PUMT01; genus PXAP01. The sequence continues at coordinate 624 of SLOS01000386.1, forward strand.
ATTGAGAATTTCGGTTACGTGGACGTATTTGCAGACAATAAGGAATCCATCGATACAGCCATGCGCATGATCAAAGCCATTATTGCAGTCCCCGAACCCGGAACAATATACAAGGGGAAGATCAAATCTATAGTTGCCTTTGGCGCATTTGTTGAAATTCTGCCCGGGAAAGAAGGCCTTCTCCATATTTCGGAGATAGACTGGAAAAGGACCAATGCTGTTGAAGATGTACTCAAAGAGGGTGAGGAGATTGAGGTTAAGCTGATTGATGTTGATAACAAGACAGGGAAACTCAAGCTTTCGCGTAAAGCTTTGCTTCCAAGGCCGGAAAGACAGGCAGATAAAAGCTGATCAAAGTATTCACCCCTTGAATACTTTAAATATAATGATAGACTAATAAAAAACCTGTTCAGTATCTTATCATGCATTTTCTTGTGATAGAAGGTAATATAGGTGCCGGAAAAACAAGTCTTGCCAAAATGATAGGTGAACGGTTTAATGCCAGGGTTATACTTGAGCAATTTTCCGACAATCCTTTTTTGCCCGGTTTCTATAAAGATCCTGAACGGTATGCCTTCCCGCTTGAGTTGTCATTTCTTGCCGGCCGTTACAATCAGATCAGGAGAGAGATGCCGGAACCTGATCTTTTAAAGTCCTTTGCAGTATCCGACTATTATTTTTTCAAGTCCCTCATTTTCTCAAAAAGCACCCTGTCCGGCGATGAATATAAACTCTTCAGGCAACTTTTCGATATTATGAGCATTTCCATGCCTGTGCCCGATCTCTGCGTTTATCTCCACAGGGAACCGGAAATACTTCTGGAAAACATAATTAAAAGGGGGCGAGCCTATGAACTGGGAATAACAAAAGAGTATCTTTTAAAGATACAGCAGTCCTATTCTGACTTTATGGAACAGATGGAAGAATTAAGTTTTTTGGTAATTGATCTGGGTGAGTCGGATTTTATGTCGGGGAAGGATGTTTTTGAGATTATTATTGAGAAAGTGTTTGCCAGAGAGTATCCTTATGGCATCAACCGGGTGGGATTGTAATTTTTTTTTTATATTTGGTTGCAATTATTGATAATTAATACAAAAATGTGTTAAGTTTGTAGTTGATCTATAAATACCGGAGAATCTTTATATTTGAAAGGATACAGGTTATACCAAGGATGGTTTTTAAAGGTTATCCCCGTAGTGTTCTTTGTGATATATATGTCAGATTATTAGGTTTTAATATAATTTTGTTGTACCATTGACCAAATTGATTTGTGTAATTTAATAAAAATTTAACTATGAAGAAGACTCGTTTAAACCTAGCTTTATTTGTTCTGGCGCTAGTTGTGCTTAGCAGCTGTGGTGGCTTGAACAGAATGAGAAATGATGCCCCCAGTGTCAGATATAACGTAACCCCGGAGGTGCTTGAAGCACATGCCGGCGAAGTTGAAGTTACCATAAGGGGAACCTATCCGGCACGATATTTTCACAGAAGGGCAATTGTTGAGGTAACTCCAGTTATTACTCATACCGGAGGTGAAACTCCTCTTAAGAGCATAACACTCCAGGGTGAAAACGTAAGGGATAATCACCAGGTAATCAATTTTGACGGTGGCAGTTTCACCTACACTGACAAGGTTCCGTTCACAGATGATATGAGGATCTCAGATCTGGTTGTGCGTGTCAATGCCCAGTTAAGGAATAATGAGGTTACCTTTGATCCCCTGAAAATAGCCGATGGTGTAATTGCAACCTCAACCCTGGTTGTAAATGATCCAAAGCCTGTGAAGGTTGGAGATAATTTCAAAAGGATAGTTCCCGAAACCAAGGAATCAGCTATCTTTTACGTTATAAACCGTGCAGATGTGCGTCAAAGCGAGCTTAGGTCTGAACGGATGAAAGAGTTCAGGGAGTATCTGGAAAGGGCTGTTGAGGATGAGAGAATAGAAATGAAAAGCGTGGGAATAAATGCATATGCTTCTCCTGACGGCCCGATAGATTTCAATGAAAATCTTTCAAGACAAAGGATGGAAACATCAGACAGGGTTCTTACCAGCGAACTCAGAAGAGTTGATGTTGAAAAGAAAGAAAACTTTTATAATACAAGGTCTCTTGGAGAGGACTGGGAGGGATTCAAGGCTTTGCTGGAAGAGTCTGACATACGAGACAGGGAGCTTATCCTGAGAGTGTTGTCAATGTATTCGGATCCTATAGTACGTGAAAGGGAGATCAGGAATATGGCTGCTGTATTTGAAGAACTGGCCGACCAGATACTTCCAAGGCTGCGTCGTTCAGTCATGGAGATAAATGTTGACCTGATAGGCTACACAGATGATGAATTAAGGCAGATCTACGGTTCAGATCCTGCCAGGCTGAATCTTGAGGAGATACTTTACACAGCTACCCTCTATGACGATCCGAACAAAAAGCTTGAGATCTATACAAGGGCAGCTCAGCAATTCCCTAAGTGTTTCAGGGCTTTTAACAGCATTGGTGTTGTACAGGTAGAGCTTGGAAATATTACCGCAGCAAGGCAGGCATTCCAGTCCGCGCAGCGTCTCGCGGATAACGATGTTATCAAAAACAACCTTGGTGCAATTGCCCTTATGGAAGGTAATACAGAACAGGCCGAGGAGTATTTTGCCTCTGTTGCATCTCCTTCAGCTGAAACTAATTACAATCTTGGCATAGTAGCTATTAAAAAAGGTGATTATCCAAAGGCTTCCGGCCACATGGGAAATATGGCCGAGGTTAACAATGCACTGGTAAAGATGCTTCAAAACAATAATGATCAGGCTCTCAGGATACTTAACAATATTGATGAGCCGGATGCTATGGCGTACTATCTCATGGCGATTATCGGAGCAAGGAAACAGGACAGCAGTATGGCTTTTGATAACCTGAGAAGAGCAGTCGGTCGTGATGCATCTCTTAAGGAATATGCAAGGACCGATATGGAATTCGGGCGCTATTTCCAGGATGCCACCTTTACCTCAATAGTGAACTAACTCCAATTGGATATTTTCAATAACAGAAAAGGCTGCCCCTGCAGGGCAGCCTTTTTTTGGCTTAAAATTTCCGGGATACCTTTAGTTTTGTGTAAAAGTCCCATAGTACTATTCCTGCGCTTACGGCAATATTGAAAGAGTGCTTTGTGCCGAATTGCGGAATTTCAATACAGGTATCACTGATATCTATTATTTCCTGGCCCACTCCATTTACCTCATTCCCGAATACAAGGGCATATCCGGTTTTTTCTTCAGGGTAAAAGCCGGTTAAGGAAACACTTCCCCGGGTTTGTTCGAGGGTAATGATATGGTACTTATCGGTTTTTAATTTTTTAACGGCATATTCTGTCGATTTGAAATGCTTCCAGTCCACAGACTCTGTGGCTCCAAGTGCTGTTTTATGGATATCCTTATGCGGAGGTTTCGCAGTAAAGCCGCAAAGATAGATTGCTTCCACAAGGAATGCATCAGCTGTCCGGAAAACCGAGCCTATATTGTTCAGGCTTCTGACATTATCCAGCACAATGACAATGGGGGTCTTGCCCGCACTTTTAAAAGCCTCAACTGTTTTTCTTTCCAGTTCATCATTTGCAAGTTTCGTCCTGGACATATACAGAGCAATGATTTAGGTTATTTTGGGGAAATAAATTAAAAAAAATTGAATATTTTTATCAGACCCAAAGATAGGGATAAATCGATAACTATATTTTATACAAATGAACTTACATGAATACCAGGGAAAGACTATATTAAAACAATTTGGTGTTGCCATTCCTGAGGGGGTTGTGGTCGAATCACCTGATGCAGCTCTCGAGGCTGCAAAACAGATAAAAAATAAGACGGGTACAGACAGTTGGGCAGTTAAGGCACAGATACACGCCGGAGGTCGCGGGAAAGGAGGAGGGGTCAGGATCGCCTCGTCACCTGAGGAGGCATACAGTCATGCAAAAAACATTATCGGTATGACGCTTGTGACCCATCAGACCGGTCCTGCCGGGAAACTTGTTCAAAAGGTCCTGGTAGAGCAGGGAATATTTTATCCGGGCGAGAGTGAAGTTTCCGAATTTTATATGAGTGTACTGCTGGACAGGGAAAGGGGTCGCAATATAATTATTTATTCCACTGAAGGGGGAATGGATATAGAGGCAGTTGCAGAAAAAACCCCTCATCTGATCTACCGGGAAGAAGTTGACCCTGCTGCTGGCCTCCTGGCCTTTCAGGCAAGAAAGATTGCCTTTAATCTCGGACTTGAAGGAAAGGCTTACAAAGAGATGGTAAGATTTGTCATGGCACTTTACCGGTCATATGAACAATCTGATGCCTCTTTGTTTGAGATAAACCCGGTGTTTAAGACCTCTGATAATCTTATTCTGGCTGCAGATGCAAAAGTTGTCCTGGATGACAATTCATTATTCCGTCATCCTGATTATGCTGAAATGCGCGATATTACCGAAGAGGATCCTGCCGAGGTTGAGGCAGGGAAGCATGATCTCAATTTTGTCAAGCTTGACGGTAACGTTGGCTGTATGGTAAATGGAGCTGGTCTTGCGATGGCCACCATGGATATTATCAAGCTCTCCGGTGGTGATCCGGCCAATTTTCTTGATGTTGGTGGTACGGCAAATGCCGGCACCGTTGAAGCCGGATTCCGGATAATATTAAAAGATCCGAATGTAAAGGCCATACTGATAAATATTTTCGGAGGCATTGTAAGGTGCGACAGGGTGGCACAGGGTATTGTTGATGCCTATAAAAGTATTGGAGATATTGAGGTCCCTGTAATAGTAAGGTTACAGGGAACAAATGCCACTGAGGCAAAACAGCTTATTGATGAGTCCGGCCTGAAGGTATATTCTGCCGTTACATTGCAGGAATCAGCCGATCTGGTGAAAAAAGTTGTTCAGTAAAGGGTTTATAAATAATTTTTCCAGAGCCCCTGATCATTTAAGGTAACCGGCACTATTTCCAGTTAACCGCTTTTCTTTTCAGCGGCAGGGTCATGCATCTGACACCACCACCGCCACGGGGTAATTCAGATCCCTCAATTGTGATGAGTGCCTTTTTGAATTGACCGTGATCAACCTTTGCTGAAATAATATCTGAGGCACTTATTATCTCAAACCCGTTTTTGCTCATCTCATCAAGGGTATATGTATTCCTGCCGTACCCTATTAACTTACCGGGAGCAACGGCAAAAAAATTGGCTCCACTGTGCCATTGCTCTCTTTCCTGGATCCAGGGATCGGATTTACCCCCGCAATATACCGGTTTAAGGTCCATTCCCAGGTCCTTCAAGGTTTCCGGTATGTTCTTCTTCTCCCTTATGCAACTGACTTTTCCGTTATCTATTGTGATATGCACTGTCTGGTATTTGCTTGTTTTGAATATCACAGGTTCATAAACCATACAGCTGTCAGTATCCAGAAGGGTAAACACCATATCAAGGTGGATGAATGATTCAGGGCTCCGGGGCAACTCCTGAACTATTATATGTTTTTTTCCGCTATTCTGACCCCTGATCATTTCCAGGATAAAGTCAATACCCTGGGAGCTTGTACGCGCTCCGTTTCCGATGATCAGAATATCTTCACGTGCTATCAGTACATCACCACCCTCAATCGCCAACAACGGGTCAGGATGCCTGGCGCTATTTGTTTTTGTATTGAAAAATCCGCTGAAATCGAAAATGGTCTCCATTATTATTGATTCTCTTTCCCTTATCCTGTTAGCCATTTTGCTGATCAGGACTGAATTGAGCATGGGGATGGCTGCATCTCTGATAAAGAAGAAGTTATGAAGTGGTGGCAGGGAATAGCGTTCCCTGCTGAGAAACCTGGTAA
>SLOS01000282.1 GCA_007132365.1 Bacteroidales bacterium
GCGCCTTCACAACCTGCGCATGTCATTCCTTCAACATCAAAATTGATGGTAACAAGATTTTCGGGGGCTATCTGTATGGCGGGTTTTGCATCTTCGGCAATCTCGCTGCCCGATCCGGCGCCGCCCCGGCATGCACCAAGAGCCAGTGCAATTGTCAGTATAAAAATTATTTGCTTCATTTCTTATTATGGGTTATAATTTTGGATTTTGGTATATCGGTATAAACAAATGTGATATTGAATTTGTTCGTTCAGGCTAAATCCTGAGCGTGCTTTTCCCCGAAAGGGTGTTATAAATACCCCGCCTGCCGGGGTGATTGCCTATGGGGTGGTAAAAGCTGCATCAGTTATTAAAAGTATCATGATCAGCAGGTAAAAGATATTGAGTGCAAAGAAAGAACCCCTGTACTGGCTTTCAGGATGCCGGCCCAGGTTGTGGTATGCCGAAAACATCAGCAGTATGGCTGTTGCGGCAATATAAACCAGCAGAAGCGGGGGGCGGGAAATCAGTCCCTGAGCGGGTAGAAGGGCAGAGGCAGTTGCCGTTGCCACTATCCATGTATAACTGATCCGGTTAATCTGGCCGGGAGAGAACAGCGCGGTCAGGCTGGGCAAACCCGCCATCTCATATTCCCTTCCGTATCTTAAAAGCAGAAGCCAGAAATGAGGGATTTGTCCGACGATAAAAAAGAACACAATGACCAGTATTTCCGGGTTTGTCCAGTGTCCTCCCGCAGCAAGCCACCCTATCAGTGGCGGCACTCCTCCGGTTATCGATCCGGGAATAACGGCAAATGCAGTGACTTTCTTGAGAGGCGTGTAGACGGCATTGTACCATACAAAGTTAAACAGCCCAAGCAGCAGGATCGTGACAGGGAAAGCGGTGAGAAGCAGAAAGCTTCCTGTGACAAGGGAAAGCAGGGTAAAAAAAAGGACCGAACCCGGAGAAACCAAACCGGAGGGGATGGGCCTTGATTTTGTGCGCTCCATTAAGGAATCCGTTTTTCTCTCCTGATAGTGGTTAAGCGCTGACGATCCTGATGCCAGCAGGAATATACCGCCCAGAAGAGGCAGGAGTGAGGGGGACAGGTTGCCGGAGTGGACAAAGTATCCGGTAAAGGTTGTGGCAGTTACTGATAGTGATATGCGTATCTTGGATAGTGACCCTGCTATCCGGACTAACTTCATAATGCCCTTCCCACCCGTCACTGAATGGTTTTGAGATATTCAATAATGTCCTGTATGCCCTGTTCATCTATCAGGTTCCGGTACGAAAGCATCAGTCCCCTGCTGTAACCCTTGACTATATCCGCATCGGGTTCGTATATGGAACGTCTTATATAGTCGTCGTCGGCAACTATCTCCCTTTCGGTGCCATCGGTGATGACGGTAACGGTTGAGCCGTAAAGGCCCCTGAAGGTAGGTCCGACAAGCGCGGTTCCGTCACTGGAGTGACAGGCATTGCATCCGTTCATCCTCAGTATCTGCATTCCTGCAGCACCCGGTCGTTCAGCATCAGCTACAAGTACCTGCGTTGTATCTGCCAGCCACTCTTCAAAATCATATTCAGGCATCACCACAACGGCAGTAGTCATATAGGCATGCTGGAGCCCGCAATACTCCGCACAGAACAGGTCATAGACACCGGGCTGGCCCGCTTCAAACCAGAGGAAGCCTTCCCTTCCGGGCACCATATCCTGTTTTATCCTGAATGCGGGAATATAGAGGCTGTGCAATACATCCTGTGCAATAAGGTCGACCCTGACCGGCCGGTTTTGCGGCACAAACAGGGTATCTGTCAGCCTGCCGTTCTCGTATTCAAACATCCAGCTCCACATCCGGGCATAGCTTTTTACCACCATGGCATCTTCGGGTGGCTCCTGCATGGGTTTCCAGCCGGTCCATCCGAAGTTGAACATTACCAGTACCAGTGCCACCGGTATGACTGTCCATATTATCTCGAGGGTAACACTTCCCTTTATCTGTGTGGCGACGGGATTTCTTTTTTTGTTGTATCTGTATATAAACCATATCATTGTGAGCGATATACCCACAATAAAGAACACGGCCACCCAGAATATCAGCATGAAGGTGGATTCATATCCTGCTACAAAATTTGATATATCTCTTGTTTCTGAAATCATGGTCGGTGAATTATCTGAATAAGTAATCCAAAAAGGTTATGACAATTATGCTGATTATCGAAAACATGACAAAGGCAACCATAATTGAATAGATGATATTGTCAAACCTGAGATGCATAAAATATATAAGCACAAGAAGAGCCTTGGCCGTGGCAAGAAGCAGGGCCACGGTAACGGTCAGCGGACCCAGTTCTATGCTTGTAACCGCAACCGACAGGGCGGTAAGAATGATCAGGCCAAGCAGAACTGTGATATGGGTTTTATAAGGTACAATATGATGTTTTCCGTTGTTTTCCATGATCATTTCATTTTTCAGGTTACAAGGTAAAAAAGCGGGAAAAGGAATATCCATATCAGGTCAACAAGATGCCAGTACAGACCTGTATTTTCGAGAAGTGCATATTTGGTTGGGTGAACCATCTCCTTATGCACCCGGTACATGACTGCTGATATTATAACTACCCCGATTATTATATGAAGGGCATGAAGCCCCGTCATGAAGTAATAGAGTCCGAAAAACAGGGTGTCGCCATGCCCGAACTCATGAAGCCTTTCCGATCCCGGATAAAGCCCGTAGCTTATCTTGGAACCCCATTCGAAATATTTGTTAACAAGAAAGGCAAGTGCAAGGAACAATGTAGCTCCAAGAAGAGCCAGGGTAAGTTTTTTATTGCCTTTCTGCATTGCTGTGACTGACATGGCAATAGTCATGCTGCTGACGAGGAGTATCACTGTATTTGCTGTTCCCACTAAAACGTCCAGCTCATCTGCAGCCAGCTCAAAAGCCACCGGATGAAGGTACCGGTATATGGAATAAACAATGAAGAGTCCTCCGAAAAGCAGCATTTCAGTGAATATAAACAACCACATTCCGATTTTCGAGGCTTCGTCGTCACGGTGAATATGGGGATTACCGGATGTCTGTTCCATTATAATAATTCTTTAACTGTAATCATAGGGTCCTCTGGTGACATGAGGTATCTCATCAAAATTTTCAAGGGGCGGCGGAGAAGGCACTTTCCATTCAAGAGTTATGCCTCCCCACGGGTTCTGATCAGCTTTTTCCCCGGAGATGGCTGATTTTACAAGGTTGGTAATGACAATTGCAATTCCCGCTATCAGTATTATTGAGCCAAATGAGGAGATGATATTACCACCGTGGAACACCTCCACATAATCGTAATACCTGCGGGGCATTCCTGCAATGCCAAGGTAGAACATCGGTCCGTAAAGCGTTATAAAACCAATAAAGAAGGTGAGCCAGCCGATGTTTGCCCATCCTGCATCATATTTCCTTCCGAATACCTTGGGGAACCAGTAATGCATGGCACCCAGAAAAGCGAAACCTGTCCCCCCGAAAACAATAAAATGGAAATGCGCCACAACGAAATGGGTGTCGTGCAGGTGGACGTTGGTTGCAAGCGCCCCCAGCACCAGTCCGCTAAACCCCCCGATCATAAATACAAAAATAAAAGAGACCGCCCAGTAAAAGGGTGTCTGGAGATTAATCGAGGCTTTGTGCATTGTGGATACCCAGTTAAACACCTTGATCGCACTTGGTATGGCTACCAGGAAGGTGAGTATGGAAAAAGTGTAGAGGGCCACGCCGCTCATTCCTGAGGTGAACATATGGTGCCCCCAGACAAAATATCCAACAAAGGCTATGGCCACCGTTGATGCAATTATCGCTTTGTAACCAAAGATGGTTTTCCGGGCGAAGGTGGGAATGATCTCAGAAATTGCTCCCATGGCAGGCAGTATCATGATATATACCGCCGGGTGTGAATAGATCCAGAAAAGATGCTGGTACAGTATGGGATCACCCCCCAGGGAGGGATCAAAAAAACCTATATTCAGCGTACGTTCTGCAATTATCATAAGCAATGTCACACCCACTATGGGGGTTGCTATGAGCTGTATCCATCCTGTTGCATAGAGGCTCCAGGGGAAGAGGGGCATTTTGAACCAGCCCATACCCGGGGCCCGCATACGGTGTATTGTGACGATGAAGTTCAAACCTGTAAGGATTGAGGAGAATCCGAGGATAAAGGCGCCTGTCACCGCAGGCAGCATATTTGTCGGCGTCTGAAAGCTGTAGGGTGCATAGAAGGTCCATCCTGTGTCGGGAGGTCCTCCCCCGGTAAACTGGGAAGTGAGCACCACTAATGCTCCAAACATATAAAGCCACCAGGAGGTTAGGTTCAGCCTGGGAAATGCCACATCTTTTGCGCCGATCATAATGGGCAGGAAGAAATTCCCGAAAACGGCAGGGAGTCCGGGAATAACAATCAGGAAGATCATTATTATCCCGTGCAGGGTAAAGAACCCGTTATAGGTCTGGGGGCCCATGATATTTTTTCCCGGCGAAATAAGCTCCATTTTCATGAGAAGTCCCAGAATCGCACCAACTATGAAAAAAGTCATGATAGACCACAGGTAAAGCAGTCCGATACGTTTATGGTCTGTGGAAAATATCCATGCGAATATACCCCCGTACCTTCCCTTATATTTAAGGTAACTGGGTTCGATGGACCGTGTAGGGTTTTCAGACATTTTAATTTTTTTATTTTTATTTTATATTGTTCCTGCCAGCTCCGCTGCATGGAGAGGGAGATATATCCGCAGAATTCAACTGACAGTAAATAAATTTGTTACCGGTTCGCCGTATTACTGAGTTTCCTTGATATTGGTTTGATACTGAGACCTAGTAACAGTACAACCGAGAAAAATATGATAATTGTTCCGATTATCTTGGTTATGTTCAGAACATAGGTCTGTCCCGCGGGATCATAGGAATAACAGAACTGCAGGACCTTGTTGATGGTCGGCCCGACCCTTCCCTCAGAGGCTTCAATAACAGCCATTTTTACCTCGAAAGGTAGGAAATATATCCCGTTGAGATACCTGCTTATCTTTCTTTGGGGACTGACTACTATGAGAGTTGCAGAGTGTATGAAATCATTGCCGGTCCTTCTGTACCTGAATCCCGTCGCATCGGTCAGCCGGGCAATGCTGGCACTGTCAGAAGTAAAAAACCGCCAGTGATCCTCTGCTTCCCTGTTGCGCATCATCATAAGATGGTTTCGCTTTTTGTTAACCGCCAGATCAGTTGTTTCCCTGGCATCAAAGCTGATGGTTAAAACCTGGTAGTCCTCGCCCAGAACCAGGTCAGTCCGGTCTATTGCCTCTGCAATGCCTTCCATCAGGGGACTGCAGATTCCGGGACAGCGGTAATAGACAAGTGATATGACCGTTGGCTTGTCAATAATTTCTCCAAGGTAGATCTCATCGCCGTTTTCATCAATAAGCCTGATATCTCCCGGTATGATATCTCCCAGTTTCTCATCAACACCTATGATCGTCTCCTCCATAAGTCTTCCCTGCCCGGAGATATTCTGAAAAACCAGTAAAGCAGCAATGAAACAAATAAATTTTGACATAATAATTCCCCTTTTTAATTTGTGTTGCCGGTACTCACCTGGTAATAAAAACAAAATCATTTAGATGTATATGTATATTTTTTAGAAAGATATGTAAATAAAATAAAAGAAAACCAAAAAATCATTGATTACCGGTCATTTTTTGCAATTTAAAATTATTACAAAAATAACTATAAAAACAAAATAATTAATTGTTTATCGTGCTATGTCGTTCACGGTTCTGCCGGGGCTGTTGTGGATGACCTGAGTCATGATCCGGACGCCCTCTGTTTCAGCGCCCGGAACTTCTGATAACTGCAATTATTCCTGCCCGCAATCTGCGGGCAGGAATAAAAATTTTGGTATGGAAGGATGCATCAGGTCTGTGATTTAAATCAGGACTATCACTGATTATATCAATTTTTCAAATATCAAAAAAATGATATTTAGAATCAAAATTTATAATAGCAAAATTTAACATTTTAATTATAAGGATATTGTGTTTTAGTGTAAGAAAATTGACAGTTCATCAAGTTTTTATAACCTTAATCAGGTTATTCCGTTTATCATTATAATTAAGTACCAGATATGGAAAAGATATGGTATTTTTGAATCCAAACATAACCCGCCATGCAATAATCATTTATTTGAAAGGATTATGCTAATGGCTCGTTTCCCGGCAGCTTGCTGCGGGGAGTTTCAATTACTAAATTAACAATGCCTGATTATGAAACGAATGAGATTTTTATTGCTTACTGCTGCCGCCGCCGGGCTTTTGATGGTTTCCTGCGAGAAGGATCCCCTGGAGGAGAGGATGCAGCGTGATGAGATGATAATAGACAATGATCTTTCCAGGCTGAGCC
>SLOS01000345.1 GCA_007132365.1 Bacteroidales bacterium
GCATAAACGGCAGGTTAGTTAATAAACTGCAATGATTTGTTAATAAATACAAAGTCATATTTTAAAAAAATACAACAGTCATTACCTAATTTTGATACCCCACACCAGCATGAACTGGTACAACATTAAATCCATATTAACAAATTATTAATTTTTATTATATGCAATCCAAAGAGACGTCAGTTCAGAAGAAAGCAATTGCCGGTTCAGAGCAGGCAAAAGTAAAGGAAACGACTCAGCCTGGCGGTTATTCATATGAAGAGGCCTTCAGGCAATCTCTTCAGTATTTTAAGGGTGATGAGCTGGCTGCAAGGGTTTGGGTTACCAAGTATGCCCTGAAAGATTCACACGGTAATCTCTTTGAACTTACACCTGATGATATGCACAGGAGACTTGCCGGTGAGATTGCGCGAATTGAGAAGAAGTACCCCAATCCGCTTACGGAGGATGATATATACCAGTTAATGAAGGATTTTAAATACATAGTTCCCCAGGGAGGCCCGATGACAGGCATAGGCAATGACTTTCAGATAGCGTCACTGTCCAACTGTTTTGTTATTGGCAGCGATTCCGGCGCCGACTCCTACGGGGGTATTATGAAGGTTGACCAGGAGCAGGTGCAGCTTATGAAAAGAAGGGGAGGAGTGGGCCATGACCTTTCACACGTAAGGCCGTCAGGAAGCCCGGTATTGAATTCTGCACTAACGTCCACCGGTGTGGTACCTTTTATGGAAAGATATTCAAATTCCACAAGGGAAGTTGCACAGGATGGCCGGAGGGGAGCCCTGATGCTCTCCATCTCAATCAAGCATCCGGATGCGGAGAAGTTTATTGATGCAAAGCTGCAGGCAGGAAAGGTGACCGGGGCGAACGTGTCTGTTAAGATAGACGATGAGTTTATGAAGGCTGTAATTGAAAAAAAGACTTATGTTCAGAAATTCCCTGTAAACTCAGATAACCCGGTCGTCAAAAAAGAGGTTGACCCAGGTAAAATCTGGAAGAAGATAGTCCATAATGCCTGGAAATCGGCCGAACCTGGCATCCTTTTCTGGGATACGGTGATACGTGAATCAGTGCCTGATTCATATTCGGATATGGGATACAAAACAGTTTCAACCAATCCGTGCGGTGAGATACCCTTGTGCCCTTATGACAGTTGCCGGTTGCTTGCGGTTAACCTTTACAGTTATGTTAATGATCCTTTTACAAAAAAGGCAAAATTTGATTTTGACAAATTCAGAGAACATGTCGGTTATGCCCAGCGCATAATGGATGATATAATTGATCTGGAACTGGAAAAAATAGACAGGATCCTCGACAAGATAGTCAATGATCCCGAGGAGGATGAAATAAAGCGTGTAGAACGCAAGCTTTGGGAAAATATACATGTGAAGGCTGAGGAGGGACGCCGGACCGGGGTTGGCATCACGGCGGAGGGAGATATGCTTGCTGCTCTCGGATTGACTTACGGGACCGATAACGCTACTGACTTCTCAATTGAAATACATAAAACAGTCGCGCTCGAGGCTTACCGTTCATCGGTTAATATGGCAAGGGAGCGTGGCCCTTTCACCATTTATGATTCACAGCGTGAAAAAAACAATCCCTTCATCAACCGCCTCAAAGAAGAGGATGAACAACTCTACCGGGATATGGTCAGGTACGGACGACGGAACATTGCGTTGCTTACTATTGCACCTACAGGCACAACCAGTCTGATGACCCAGACCACTTCAGGGATAGAACCTGTTTTCATGCCGGTGTACAAGCGCAGGAGGAAAGTCAATCCCAATGATACTAATGTGGAGGTCTCCTATATCGATGATGTTGGCGATTCATGGGAAGAGTATAACGTGTTTCATCACAAGTTCATTACATGGCTGGAGGTTAACGGGTACGATATAGAAGAGGTGAAAAGATATGATAATGATGCCATTAATGACATTGTTGCAAAATCACCCTATTATAAGGCCACATCCAGTGACGTGGACTGGCTGAGTAAGGTAAGGATGCAGGGGGCAATACAGAAGTGGGTGGATCATTCCATAAGCGTTACCATAAATCTTCCTGCCGATGCAAAAGAGGACCTGGTAGGGAAACTTTATATTACTGCATGGGAAAGCGGTTGCAAGGGGGCCACTGTTTACCGTGAAGGATCACGCTCCGGAGTCCTGATTTCCAACAAAAAAGAGAAAGAAACCTTTCATGCACCCAAGAAACGGCCTGAAGTGCTTGAGGCTGACGTTGTCAGGTTTATGAACAATGATGAAAAATGGATAGCATTCGTAGGTAAGCTTGACGGCAAGCCCTATGAGATATTTACAGGCAAGGAGGACGTAGATGTTCTGCCTATCCCAAAAACCATTGATAAGGGTTTTATAATTAAAAGCAGGCATGCTGACGGAACCAAACGATATGATTTCCGGTACATTGACAAATACGGCTACGGAACTACATTTGAGGGACTGTCACGCATTTTTGATACTGAATTCTGGAACTATGCAAAACTTATTTCCGGTGTACTGCGGCACGGCATGCCTATTCCTGATGTGGTAAACCTGGTTTCCTCATTGCGTCTGGACAGTGAAAATATCAATACATGGAAAAACGGTGTTGAGCGTACACTGCGTAAGTATATTCCCAACGGGACCAGACCCAAAAAAGGAACCGTTTGTCCGGAGTGTGATTCTGTAAACCTGATGTTCCAGGAAGGCTGTCTCACCTGCCAGGATTGCGGTAATTCCAAATGTGGTTAAAACGGTAAAGCAGGTATCAGTATCAGATATTATACCAGTTTCTGTTTGCTTTTGAACCAACCGGCACCAGACTGAAGATCATACCAGTTACTACACCAACAATAAGTGAGCCGGGCATAATGAAAAGAAAACTGGGCCCGGGTGTCCCGAAAAAGAGTTCCCAGTATGCTATTAAAACGGCAGTAGTAATACTTGAGATAGTTGCAACCCATGTCCCGAGAACTGTGGCCCAGGGAATAAACATTGCCATAAAAAACATAATGAAAAGCGGTGCAGTCAGGAGATTGGATACACGAGCCCCTACCTCATACAAATTACCAGGGACAATATAAATATATGAACTTAATGCCACAACCAGGATGCCTATGCCTACAGTTACAAGTTTTACCGTTCTGAGGTATAAGGCTGGGGTCATATTTTTTTTCCGGAACCTTATTATAAAATCCTCTGTAATTACAGCACTGGATGAATTCACTCCAGAAGAGAGACTTGACATGGCAGCGGCCATTAATCCTGAAATGAACAGGCCGGAGACCCAATCCGGCAGGGATGTTATAATGAATTGAGGCAAAAGTTGATCAGCATTGTTATAAAGAGACTGGCCATCCTCCAGTAAATGAGGGTTGTTCCTGAAAAAGGCAAGCAGGGTTAAACCAAGAAGAGACAGGATAACAGCCGCTATAACGCCTGTCAGAAGGGAAGAACCTAAGACCTGACGGGCCTTTTTAGGATTCCGCATGGACAGGAATCGCTGTATTGACATCTGGTCTGAACCGTTTGTGCATATAAACCACACCAGCGAATTGATAAAAAACCAGCTTAAGGTTCGTTCACCCGAAGTTTGTAAACCCAAACGCGGCGGGTTCCAGTGTTCCATCCACTCTTTAGGCCACCATTCACCAATGCCGCCTAAATTGACAGTGATCACAATTATCACCAGCAATGCTCCCCCCAAAAGGATAAAAGACTGGATTACATCAGTCGTAACAACTGCTCTTATACCACCCATTGAAGTGTATATCAGGGTTATAGTACCCATTATTGCACATAAGAGGGGTGTCATGCCCGGATCCAGTCCTGTTAAGGGGATTAAAATTACATCTGCTGTTGCATATATAATGAGCGCCATCCACAAAAGTCTCAATGTCAGAAACATTATGCTGCTGAGTGTACGAATGCTGTTGTCAAAGCGCTTTCCTAAAATTTCATAGGCACTTTTTACTTTCAACCGCATTATAAAAGGGATCATTAACCATCCGACAATAAAGTATACAAAAGGGTAACTAAAAAAATCCCCGAGATACAACGGGCCGTTTCGAATCATTTCACCCGGTGCTGAAAGAAAAGTTATTGTACTGAACATAGTTATGAATAATGAAAGTCCGACAGTACCGGATTTCATTTTCCCGCCACCAAGAAGATAATCGTCGGCAGATTTGGTACGACGCATATAGAAGTAGCCAACGGCGACCATTAGGGCTAAATACAGACCGATTATCAGCCATACCAGCCAGCCTGCTCTGTAGGTTATGTCACTTTCTACGGGCAGGATGGCATTGACAGGCTCAATGTGCACATCCGGGTCCGGATCATCATGTAATATATTCAGACTGATTTCATGCAGGTCAGGCGGATTATTTTGAAAATGACCATTATCATCATTGGAAAATAAAGAATTATTTGCCAGTAGCAGAAGTAATGTAATAAAAACCATTACCGGCCATTTGGATCTTATTACCATTTTACCCTTATTTAAATTAAATGACTCCCAGTTGACGGCCGACTTTGGTAAAGGCTTCAATACATTTGTCAAGGTGTCCGGTTTCGTGTGCAGCTGATAACTGTACCCTTATCCTGGCCTGGTCTTTGGGAACTACCGGGTAGTAGAAGCCAATAACATAGATCCCTTCATCAAGCAGTTTTGCTGCAAAATCCTGTGAAAGCTTTGCATCATAAAGCATAATGGCTATTATGGCTGATCGGGTGGGCTTGATGTCGAAACCGGCCGACATCATTTTCTCCATGAAATATCTGGTGTTGCTGTGCAGCTTATCCTGCAGTTCATGGGTTTCTGCCATCATGTCGAACATTTTAATCCCGGCACTGACCACCGAGGGAGGAAGTGAATTGGAGAAGAGGTAAGGCCTGGATCGCTGCCGCAGGATCTCTATTATTTCTGACCTGCCGGTGGTAAATCCTCCTATGGCACCGCCAAAAGCTTTTCCCAGGGTCCCTGTTATGATATCAACCTTACCTCGCACGTCAAACATCTCTGTTACACCCCTGCCTGTTTCACCCACCACTCCTGCCGAATGACATTCATCAACCATGACAAGAGCGTCATATTTTTCGGCAAGATCAATTATTTTATCCATTGGAGCGACATTGCCGTCCATTGAAAATACCCCGTCGGTTACAATAATGCGAAAACGCTGTGCCTGTGCTTCTTTGAGCTTAGCCTCAAGATCTTCCATGTCGGCATTGTTGTAGCGATAGCGTTGTGCCTTGCATAGCCTGACACCATCAATAATAGAGGCATGGTTCAGGGAATCGGAAATGATGGCATCTTCCTGCGTAAGCAAAGGCTCAAAAACTCCACCGTTAGCATCAAAACAGGCGGCATAGAGAATAGTGTCATCGGTTCCGAAAAACTCCGCAACCTTTTGTTCCAGTTTCTTATGCAGATCCTGTGTGCCGCAGATAAATCTCACTGATGACATTCCGAAACCCCGGGAATCCATTCCGTCCCTGGCTGCCTGGATAAGTTCCCTGTGATTTGACAGTCCGAGATAATTATTGGCACAGAAATTAATCACCCTTTTTCCGCTGTCAACTATAATCTCCGCATCCTGGGGGGATACAATTATCCTTTCCTTTTTGAAAAGGCCTGCCGATTCAATACTGGCCAGCTCATTTCTCAGGTGTTCCTTAATCTTTCCGTACATGCTGATATGTTTATTGGGTTTTTAATGTGATTTTACAAAAAAATTAAAAAAATTGGAGAATAAACAAGACTTTTTTCATATTTCTCCCATCAGGAATTGTTTAGTTTTGTGGATAATCGTGGATATCATACAAAACTTATCTGTAATAATACTGTTTTAAAATGAGGAAAATTCTGGTAATAGGATCAGCCGGTCAGATTGGTTCTGAACTAACCCTTGAGTTGAGGGACCTGTACGGAGGCGATAATGTAATTGCCGGCATAAGAAAAACAAAGCCTTCTGAAAAACTTACCGGGACAGGTCCCTGTGAGATTGTCGATGCACTTGACCTGGAAGGATTTGTTGCAGTGGTTAAAAGACACAATATAGATACAATAATAAACATGGCTGCCATACTCTCTGCTGCCGGGGAAAATAATCCGATGCTGGCGTGGGATGTTAACATAAACGGCCTGATCAATGTTCTTGAAGTTGCCCGTGAGTTTAAAATGAAACAGGTCCTTGTTCCAAGTTCAATTGCAGTATTCGGCCCAACCACTCCAGCCGACAATACTCCACAGGAAACAGTCCTTAAGCCCGGCACTATGTATGGCGTAACCAAGGTAGCCGGTGAATTGCTGGGGGA
>SLOS01000064.1 GCA_007132365.1 Bacteroidales bacterium
AAAATCCATTATATGGACCTCAAGGCTTTTATTTCCCTTCCTTTTTTCAACCGTCGGCCTGAAACCGATATTCATCATCCCCATAAAATCCTGTCTGCCTATCCTCACCCTGACGGCATATACACCATCGGCCGGAACCAGTTTGTGTTCATCCTCCGGATCAAGGTTTGCTGTCGGGTACCCCATAGACCGTCCCACCTGTTTTCCTCCTATAATTTTGCCCTGCAGGCTGTAAGGATATGAAAGCAGGTCTGCTGCCTGCCTGACATTTCCCAGGGAAACAGACTCCCTTATAGCTGATGAGCTGATCCTGCAGTTGCCCTCAACCACGGGTTCCATCTGCTCAATGCTGAATCCGTACATCGCGGCACAACTTTTCAGATTTTCAAAATTCCCCTCGCGGTTATGTCCGAAATGGTGATCGAACCCAAATACAAGATGTCTCAGCCCCACCCGGTCGACCAGGTATTGCTTTACAAAATTGCAAGGGGGTAGTTTTGCGAACTCCTTTGTGAAAGCCAGCACAATAAGATGGTCTATACCGTGACGGCTGATCAGTGACCTCTTTTCATCAAGAGTTGTCAGATACTTAAGCTGATCACTGCTGTGTCCCAGCACAAGCCTGGGATGAGGCCAGAAAGTAACAATAACCGATTCACCACCCAGCTCTTTTGCCCTCCCCCTAACCCTGGCGAAAATCGCAGCATGGCCCCTGTGAACACCATCAAATACCCCGATGGAAATTACCGGGTTCCTGATACGCTGAATCGTTTTGTCTTTAGAAATTTTCAAAATACAACAATATGTTTAATTAATTGTGTTATATCTATTTTTAATAAACAATGAAATTGATATCCCTGTACCGTTATCAGGATCTAATGCATTTTCTCTATGCTTTCTGCCAGGTGAAGGTATTTTTTATACAATTCTCCATACCTGGCAACAAATTCCGGGCGCGGATGGTACTCCTTCTCAAAACCGCCGCCCATCGCTTCCTGTGCTTCCTCAAAATTTTCATGTATACCTGCCACAACAGAGGCAGCCATAGCCGAGCCAAGAGCACAGGTCTGTTCGCTGCGCACCACCGATACAGGCATATTCAACACATCAGTAACTATCTGCATAACAAATTCAGATTTTTTTGCCACTCCACCCAGTGCGATCACGCCGTCAATCCTCACACCTTCGGCAATAAAGCGGTCAATAATGGCTTTGGCGCCAAAGGCGGTAGCCTCCACAAGCGCCCTGAATATTGCCGGTGCACTACTCCCCAAAGTGAGACCGGTTATGGCTCCCTTGAGCATCTGGTTGGCATCGGGAGTACGCCGCCCATTGAGCCAGTCGACTGCCAGCAGTCCACTTTCCTGCGGATCAACTGAAGCTGCAGCCAGGGAAAGCCTTTCAATCAGGTTAGCTGCGATCTGATCCCGTATATCCGTGGTAATATTTTCCGTGGCACTTCTGTTGTTTTTAAGGATATCGTCAAGCGGCCATAAAAGCAGATCCCTGTACCAGGCGTAAACATCACCAAAAGCTGACTGCCCGGCTTCCAGGCCAATCATTCCGGGAATTATTGACCCATCCACCTGTCCGCAAATGCCTCCCACCAGCTTGTTTCCAAGCTCATCCGCAGGTGTAATGACCATATCGCAGGTTGAGGTTCCCATAACCTTGCTCATGTAATACGGTCTGATCTCTCCTCCCACCGCACCAAGATGAGCATCAAAAGCCCCTATGCCGACCCGGACATCCCCGGGCAAACCAAGCCTGGCTGCCCATTCACTGCTTAACTTTCCAGCTTCAATTTCACTGGTATACGTATCTGTATATAATCTTCCACGCAAACCTTTCAGCAGAGGGTCAAGTTTAACCAGAAATTCTTCCGAGGGGAGACCGTTCCAGTCCCCATGCCACATCGCCTTGTGACCAGCGGCACACCGGCTTCTTTTAATCTTTACTGCCGGGCCTGTTCCGGTAAGCAGCGCGGGGATCCAGTCGCAATGCTCCAGCCATGACCATGCAGCTTCCCTCACCTTCTCATCCTCGCGCATAACATGCAGTATCTTGGCCCAGAACCACTCCGAAGAATAGATGCCGCCCTCATACATGGTGTAATCAACCCCGCCCCAGGAACGGGCAAGCTGGTTGATCTCGGCTGCTTCCTTAACCGCAGTATGGTCCTTCCACAAGATAAACATTGCATTCGGGTTATCTGCAAATTCCGGTTTCATTGCAATGGGAGTGCCAGATTCATCAACAGCCGCAGGAGTAGAACCGGTTGTGTCGACCGATATACCCGCAATATTCTGCCTTATCCTGTCGGGAATTCCCGAGAGGGCCTGGCTGACCGACTGCTCCAAACCCTCAATATAATCAAGCGGGTGCTGTCTGAACATGTTTTTTGCAGGATCACAATACATGCTCTTTTTCCACCTTGTGTAATCCCAAACTCCTGAACCGGCTTCCTCTCCGGTGTGAGAATTAACAACCAGGGCCCTGACCGAATCAGTCCCAAAATCAAGTCCAATTACATATTTGTCCATCATTTACTTATTAAGGTTAGTATTCAAATTAATATTAAAACCATATGCTGCTATTTTCAGTGTACAATATAATTTTATGAAAATCAATTTCAAAAGAATAATGATTATTATTGTATAAAATGCCTTTAGATAATCTCCGAATTTAGCTATTTTTACTTGACCGGCCCACTAATTTAATTTTATCCATGCAGACCCCGAAAATAATAGAACAGGACCCCTGGCTCAGACCTTATATGGAAATAATTGTTAAAAGGCAGCAGCACGCAGCGCTCATGGAGAAAGTTCTTACGGGCGGACTTACCCTGAAAGATTTCGCCAACGGGCATCTTTTCTTCGGAGTAACCAGGCAGGGGGAGAACCTGGTTATAAGGGAGTGGGCACCCAATGCTACGAAGATATACCTTATTGGTGAATTTTCCGGTTGGAAAGAACAGGAGGATTTTTCATTCTCCGCTTCTGATAATGGTGTTTGGGAGTTGAAATTAATGCAGGGTATTCTCAGGCATGAAAGCCTTTTCAGATTATCGGTACACTGGGACGGTGGGAGGGGCGACCGTATACCTGCTTATGCCAGGCGGGTTGTGCAGGACAGTAACACTTATATTTTCAATGCCCAGCATTGGGACCCTCCGGAACCATACCAGCCTGTCAACAAGGCTCCCGATCTTTCACAGCAGCCTTTGCTGATTTACGAGGCGCATACGGGAATGGCCACCGAAGATCAGAAAACCGGAACCTTCAATGAATTCAGGGAGCAGGTGCTTCCCTACATTGCCCGGTCGGGTTACAACACAATTCAGCTTATGGCAATACAGGAGCACCCTTATTACGGTTCCTTTGGATACCATGTTTCCAATTTTTTCGCTGCCTCCTCCCGGTTCGGTACCCCCTGTGACCTGAAAAAACTGATTGATGAGGCACATGGAATGGGAATAGCGGTTATAATGGACCTTGTCCACTCCCACGCGGTTAAGAATGTGAACGAGGGAATTGCTGAACAGGACGGTACCGGCTGGCAATATTTCCATTCAGGGTCAAGAAGGGAGCATCTGGCCTGGGACTCTCTGTGTTTTAACTACGGGAAGCATGAGGTTGCCCACTTCCTGCTCTCTAACTGTAAATTCTGGATAGAGGAATACGGTTTTGACGGGTTCAGGTTTGACGGGGTAACCAGCATGCTTTACCTGGATCACGGACTGGGAAGGAGTTTTACAAGCTATGACCACTATTTTGACGGTGGTCAGGATGAGGATGCCATAGCATACCTCACTCTGGCCAACAAGCTTATTCACCAGGTTAAACCAAACGCAATCTGTATCGCAGAGGAGATGAGCGGGATGCCCGGACTGGCAGCAGCTGTTGACGATGGCGGGATCGGGTTTGATTTCCGCCTTTCTATGGGGATCCCCGATTACTGGATAAAGATCATTAAGGAGCGTCCGGATGAAAAGTGGAATACCGGGGAGATTTATCATGAGCTGATACAGAAGCGTAGTGAAGAGAAAACCGTCTCCTATGCCGAATCGCATGATCAGGCACTGGTTGGGGACAAGACCGTTGCTTTCAGACTAATGGACAAGGAGATGTATTTTTGCATGGACAAATCATCGCAATCGCTTATAATCGACAGGGGAATAGCCCTTCACAAGATGATAAGGCTCATTACAATTGCTACAGCCGGAGGAGGTTATCTCAATTTCATGGGAAATGAGTTCGGACATCCCGAATGGATAGACTTCCCCCGTGAGGGCAATAACTGGTCCTATTTCTACGCACGAAGGCAATGGAGCCTTGCAGGTGATAAAAGGCTGAGATATCATCAGCTTGGTGATTTTGACAGGGCAATGATCTCCCTGATTAAAAAAGATCTCTCCTTTTATAACTACCCGCAGCATATGATCCATAACAATGAAGGGGACCAGGTTATGGCTTTCACCCGGGGGACAATGCTCTTTGTCTTCAATTTCAATCCGGCAATCTCTTTTTCTGATTATGGAATAAAAACAACCCCCGGGCGCTATAAAATTATACTTAACAGTGACGCAACCGATTTCGGCGGTTTCGGAAGAGTAGACGACAGTTTTGAATATATTACCGAGTGGAACGGCAAGGTGAACTCACCACATTTTCTAAGACTGTACATCCCGAACCGCACAACCCTGGTTCTGGAAAAGCAAAAGGCCAGAAGTATTTACAGCAAGTTAAAGTAGTACTCAGGAAATATATCGTTAAACAAGGCATCAGGCCTTACCATAAAGGCATTCAGTCATCTGGATTTCCCCCTGCCATCACTCCTCTATGTCAAGAGTAAACTGTGTAAAACCAAGCCCCCCATCAAAACCTGCACCTTCAACTGTAAATCTGAGCCTGTCCACTCCGTGATCAATTGGCAGACGTAAATTTATAACACCGTCCTTACCTGAATACAGGTCCGGCTCCCAGTAGATGGTACGCTCATAGGCTTCATCGATGACTGCTCCGGGAATTGAAACATAATCGGAATAAAATTCCCTGGTTTCATGATATCCCAGCATAGACAGTTCCAAAACATCCTCAAACCCATGGTATCCGGGCCTTCTGGTATATGCCAGGAGTACACCGGTCCCCCCCCTCAGTCCGAATATTGCAGCGCTGGTGCCCCTGAAAATCTCAATACGCTCAACATCCCTGGGATAAAGATTTAAAAATGCGTTACGGTTCACAAACACCCCATCAATCATGAACCTTGCTTCATTTTGACCGTAAATACTTGACGGGCCGCGAACTATTACCTCTCCCCCTTCAAATCGGACACCTACTGCCCGGTTTCTTATCACCTCAGAAAGGTTTCTTTCAGTAGAGGTCTCATAGTCAATATAAATCGTCTGGTCGGGCACCCCGTATAACTGGCGGGTAGATTGTCTACCGGGTACTGCGGAGTAGGGAGAGTCAGACGCTCCCCTCTGCCGCTGCCAGTCATCTCCCCGGGCTGTGATATTCTGCTCCCTCGTGTATATTCCGGGTTCATAACTCAGCTCCCTGTCCTGATGCAGGTTCAGATTAAATTCCGGAGGATAATTGCCTGGAAGCCTTCTGCTTGACAGCTCCATATTTACCATGCCCTCATAAAAAAGCCCTGGGAAGGCAAATATCCCCTTCTCTGTTCTTGTTTCGTAAAGATCATCATGTCCGCTTCTGATAAACAGCCGAACCGGGTAATTATTGAGTAATTGATCCTTTGCCGGATCAGTGAGCCTTCCCGCCACCGTCAGTCCGTATTGAGGTGAATATCTCATCTCCGGCAGCTCTCCTGCCAGAACTTCATCCCAGTTAAATCTCCTCCATCCGTAGGTAAGCAGAAGATGATCGGCCGAAACAGGGGCCTCGTCGGGCGACTGCAGATATGCACCGGGATTTTCAACCATCCCTTCAAGATCAGACCCGAATAAAATATATGATAAGATATCGGTTTTATGTGCTCCCTCTTCCGGATGGCCTGCAACAGCAGAAAGTGAAAAGGTGCCATTGACAGGATTGCCCTTGTGGTCACTTACCTCAAGATGAAAATCAAAATAGCCGTTCTCCTCACTAACAGTTCCTATGCCTGGTGAAAATGAGAGCTCATCACCCCTGTCAATGAAAACAAGCCTCTCAGCAACAGGGATCTTCCCTTCTGTAAACACAGTAAAATGTGTAATTCCCGAGGGAAAATGCTCCTTATCGACAGTGGCCTCCAGCCTGTTCTCCTGTA
>SLOS01000264.1 GCA_007132365.1 Bacteroidales bacterium
CGCAGGATGTATCATGACAACAAGCAGATAGGATCTGATCCATCAATGGATTGGGCAGCGAATCTGGCTCATATGATGGGATTCGAAAACTATGAGGTGCAAAGGCTTATGAGGCTTTACATGTTTTTGCATTCAGACCATGAAGGAGGCAATGTTTCCGCACACACAACTCACCTTGTCGGGTCGGCACTAAGCAATCCTTATTACGCATATGCTGCCGGGATGACCGGTTTGGCCGGCCCTTTGCACGGCTTTGCCAACCAGGAGGTTATACGCTGGATGTTCAATATGATCGAAGAAATTGGCCCGGCTTGCGAGGACAAAGATAAAATACGGGCATATGTTTTAAAAACACTTGAAGAGGGGAAGGTCATTCCCGGCTACGGACATGCCGTGCTCAGGAAAACAGATCCCCGGTTTACAGCCCAGCTTGAGTTTGGCAGGAAATACCTGCCTGATGATCCCTGGCTGATTACCATGACCTGCCTGTATGAAGTTGTACCTGAAGTGCTTGGCAGTATAAGTAAAATAAAGAACCCATGGCCGAATGTAGATGCTGGTTCAGGTGTTCTCCTGCTTCATTACGGGATTAAACAGTTTGATTTTTATACTGTACTTTTTGGCGTGTCAAGATCTCTTGGGGTTCTTGCCCAGCTTTTATGGGACAGGGCATACGGCATGCCAATTGAGAGACCGACATCCCATCCCCTGGAATGGTTCAAAAAACAGGCAGGAATGTAATATTTGTAAAATTCAAGGAAACCGGCATTACATTGCCGGTTTTTTTGTTAGTTGTGTGTGCTTAGTATTGAAGAAATAGTAAATTAGCATTTATTTTAACTGAAAGATTTCCCCTACCGGTGAACCATTATAGAAGATCCCTGTCTGACAAGATACCTGTTTTGGAAGGCCCTTATAAAAAGATCTGTTTTCCGGGTGTCTCGATGATCTGTATCTTAAGGCTGTTTATATCCGGGTTGCTTATCTCCGTGACAGCCGCACCGGAACTCAATGCATCACGGGATAACTGGCGAATTGTTAATTACAGCCTTGAGCAGGGGCTTTCACAGGTATCAGTCAGTTCGATTATTCAGGATTCCCATGGGTTTTTATGGATAGGCACCCAGGACGGACTTAACAGGTTTGATGGTTATGGTTTCACTGTATACCGGCACCAGCCTTCAGATCCCTCATCACTCTCCGGCAGCAATGTTAACTCTGTAATTGAAGATAGTAAGGGTAATATCTGGGTGGGGACGCAGGCCGGACTGAACAAACTCGACAGGGAGAGAAATTCTTTTAAGGTCTACCGCCATGAGCCCGGAAATCTTTATTCAATAAGCGACGATAATATCTATTATTTATATGAGGACAGGGCCGGTAAGATATGGCTGAAAACTGAACGGGGTATTGACTGGTTTGATTCAGGGACGGGGACTTTTACGCAATATCTGCATTATACTGATGATTCAAATTATGTAACTGGCTCAGGGTATTATCATATTTACGAAGACAATAAAGACAGGCTTTGGGTTGGATCCAGGGACGGACTTTTTTATTTCGACCGGCTCGCTGAACGTTTCAGAAGGTACTCCCATGATCCTGGTGATCCCGTTTCAATAAGTAACAACAAGGTGAAATGCATTCTTGAAACCTCCTCAGGGCATTTGCTGATAGGCACCTCGGCAGGGTTGAATATTTTTAACCGCATTGACGAGAGCTTTACCTCTGTTTATATTGATCCCAACATTACCGGCGAGTCAGGTTTTAATGTGATTAATACAATTTTCGAGGATAGCAGGGGCAATATATTGTTAGGTACAGATTCCGGGCTTTTTACTTTTTCACCTGATGATGAACAGATACGGCCTTTCGGCGGAAAGGCAATTTCGGGTACTTTTTCGGACATGGAAGTCTCGGTAATTTTTGAAGACCGTTCGAATAATCTGTGGGTTGGAAGCCTGGGCGGGTTATTCATGATAGATTCAAAAAGTAAATTTGCTTCAACCCGGATTCACGACTATCTGCCGGAAGCGCCTTCCTCTGCCGCGTTAATTGCATCTGTTTTGAGTTCAAAGGATGAGGAGCTTTGGATCGGAACCTGGGGTGGAGGCCTTTTTATGCTGAACAGGCACACCGGCGATATAAAGCACTATTCGGTTAATTCTCCGAATGCATCAGACAGGATATCAAATGACTTTGTGCATGCCCTCTTCTCTGATTCCATGGGCAGGATAATCACAGGAACCCGGAACGGACTCGATATTTACCCGGGCGATCAAACTGGCTTTGAACCGTTCTGTCCAACAAATCAGGAAGAGGAATGCACTGTTTTCAATTCCAACAGGGTATACCGGATCTTTGAAGATTCGCAGCAGGTGATCTGGATAGGTACCGGACGCGGACTTCATTCTGTCAGGGATGGCAATATGAAAAGCTATTACCATAATCCACAGGACGCTGCCGGTATTCCGTCCAACAAGGTTACTGATATACTTGAGTGCCGCAACGGATTTATCTGGCTGGCAACAGACGGCGGACTTAGCCGGTTTGACAGAACAACGGAAACATTCAGCAATTATCGAAAAGATCCCGAAAAGGGGCGTTTCAGTCTGAGTAACAACGAGCTTACCTGCCTGCACGAAGATTCAAACGGAAATCTGTGGGTAGGCTCTGTGGCGGGATTGAACCGTTTTTTCCCCGGTACCGGCTCATTCATGGTGTTTTCAGAAATGGAAGGGTTGCCGAATAATCTTATTTACACAATACTTGAGGATAATGAAGGTAATCTATGGCTCAGCACCAATCGTGGCCTTGCCAGATTTAATCCGGACAGCTTTGAGATTGACGTGTTTGATGTGGCCGACGGATTGCTGAGCTATGAGTTCAATCTGGGTGCAGGTTTCAGAGGTGAAAACGGCGAGTTGTTTTTTGGTGGTGTGGCGGGGTTGAACAGCTTTTTCCCCGATTCCCTCGTAACGAACAATATAATCCCTCCGGTGGCGATTACATCCTTCGAAGTATTATCCCCGGAAGGGAACCGGTTTCTTCTGGCGGAAGAGAAGGAGGAGATAATACTCCGGCCCCGGGAAAATTCTTTTATCGTAGAATTTGCTGCCATGGATTTCACAAGGCCTTCAAAAAACAGGTATGCCTATAAACTTAAGGGGCTTGAGAATAACTGGATCTACACAGGCAGCAGGCGTACAGTCAGTTTTTCAAGGATCCCTTCAGGCACTTATACTCTGCGGGTAAAGGGTTCCAATAATGATGGTGTATGGAATGAGGAGGGTGTTTCTCTCAGGATCGTGATCATCACACCCTGGTGGAAATCTGGTTATGCCTATGTTCTCTATGGTGTTTCTCTGCTGGCTCTTGTGTATTTAGCCATTATGGTCAGCACCAGGAAGTTGCGCAGCACCAACCAGGCCCTGAAGGAAAAGGAGCTGGCATCAGAGGAGATATCCCGGCAGAAAGAGGAGCTGGCATTCAAAAACCGGAATATTACCGACAGTATAAAATATGCCAAAAGGATACAGCTGGCCATGATGCCTACATCAAGACAATTCAGGCGGATATTTCCTGATTCTTTTGTCTACTATAATCCCAAGGACATTGTCAGTGGCGATTTCTACTGGGTAAACCAGAGGAGTGACAAAGTCTTTTTCGCAGTAATTGATTGTACCGGGCATGGTGTGCCGGGAGCATTTATGTCAATCATAGGATATGAGCTTTTACGGAATATAATCAATATAAAAGGGATTGAAAATCCAGCCGAGATCCTTAACGAACTGAATGAGGATTTTTCAAAAATTTTCAACTCCGGCGAAGGGAATAATTATTCTTTCCGCGACGGCATGGATATAGGTTTTTGCGTAATTGACTGCAAGAAAGCAATTCTGGAGTATGCAGGGGCTTTCTCGTCAATGTACCTTATAAGGGATAAGTCGGTGAGCGAAATAAAAGGGAATCGTTTTTCGGTCGGATTAATGGGCGATTTAATTGATGAACCGTTTGAGAATCACAGCATGAAACTTGAAAAAGACGATGTTATCTATTTATTCTCGGACGGATATCCCGACCAGTTTGGGGGAGAAGAGGGAAAGAAATTCAAATACAGAAGGTTCCGGCACCTTTTACTGAATATCCACAGGTTACCGTTCAGACAGCAGGAAAAGATTCTTGATCAGAGCCTTGTTCATTGGATGGGTGATCATGAACAGGTAGATGATATTCTTATAATTGGAGTAAAACCGGGTCTTTAAAAATCTATTTATCCAATAAAAGGTTTTTTATTTTTTCAACAAGAACCTCAACCTGGAAAGGCTTGCTGATATAGTCATCCATCCCCGAGGTCAGGCATTTTTCCTTGTCGCCGTGGAGAGCATTTGCGGTAATGGCAATGATGGGTGTATGTGAATTGGTTGTAGAC
Source organism: Bacteroidales bacterium (assembly GCA_007132365.1). GTDB lineage: Bacteria > Bacteroidota > Bacteroidia > Bacteroidales > PUMT01 > PXAP01. The sequence goes on from SLOS01000264.1 coordinate 4,433, forward strand.
TCAATCTCCCGGATCTTTTTTGTAGCAAGAAAACCATCAATAACAGGCATCTGAACATCCATAAGAATAATATCATATCTGGATGTTCCGAACTTATCAAGTGCCTCTTTGCCATTATTTGCCACATCTATGTTTTGTATAAACTTATTAAGGCTGAGCACAACTATTTTCTGGTTTATTGTATTGTCCTCAACCAAAAGAACATTGGCGCTCTTTAATTTTTCAAGTATGTCTGCTGAATCCCGGTCAGCCTCTTTGGCGGCACTTATCATCTTATCCTTAAGTTCAGGGGCACCGGTTGCCTTGAACGGAAGGGTGAAAAGAAAAACCTGATTTTTTTCCTGTGTCTGCAATATATGCAGTTTTCCACCCAGTTCGGAAATTATTTTCCTTGCAATATTAAGATCAAGATTATTGATGAAGTTTGTATAGTTCTGTGTTATAAAGCCGTTGCCGGGATTAATTATTTCCTTGTCGCCTGATGTAAGGTTTATGGGTTTGCTGGTCTTTATCTCGAATCTGATCTCGGTGATATCAGATATACGCCCGTGTATATCTGCAAGTATGCTGATATTGATCCTGCCGGGCCTCTTGTTTTTAAGAATTGTTTCAATCAGATTCAGAAAGATCTGCTTCAAACGTACCGGGTCGCCTGCCAGCTCCTGCTGCTTCAACTGGTCGTCAATAGAGAGGGAGAAATCGACTACCTGTTCCTTTTGAACCGTAAACAGCCGGATGGTGCTCTGTATTATACTGTGAAGGTTGAATCCCTTATCCTGGAGTTCTTTCTTGCTTTCAATGTCAACCTCGGCAATCTCTGCAATATTTTCTATTGTACTGACAAGATTATTTGCCGAAGCGATTATGGTTTCCATCATATCTCTCTGTTCCTCCGAAAGGTTTACCTTATTGACCATATGGCCTACAAGCATTATGTTGCTCAGGGGAGTTCGAATCTGATGGGAGAGCTTTGAAATGAACGATTCTTTAAGCTTGGTTTCATTTTTTGCTTCCAGAAGCTGAAGCTCTGCTATGCGCAGATAGTTGCCCCGGTAATACTCCATAATGGAGGCAACAAGATAATGCGCTGCATAAAGCCCGAAAAACCTGGTTGTAAAAAGGGCGCTGAATTCGGGTTTCAGCATAAAACCTTCGGGCATGAATAAAATTATTACCGTAATGATCAGAAATGAGAGGGATATTATGCTGCCGTTCCTGTTTCCCAGGATAAATACCGATAAAACTGGTACTAACGAGAACCAGAGCATGACCGATCCGTCATCAGGATCAGAAGCAAAAAGAAAAAAAAGTACAATAATGACAAGTGTCAGATTGAATTTTGCAGTAATGCCATACTTCCTGGTTTTCTTTACATACTGTATGCTCCCCAGAATAATCATCGCAGATACCAGTGAAACCAATCCGTGCAAAATCTCTCCCCTTGCAAATGCCAGGGATGCATAAATAGTGAAAAGTGTAAATCCGGTAAAACTGAGCAGGTTAATAAATATTATGTTGCTTAGAACCCTCTCTTCACATTTTCCCTGCAAGCCAAAACTTAAAAAATTCAACAGTTTATTGAAAGGCCTCATTTATGGCATATTTTGCGAAAATTTAAGATAACCCAAAAGTAATAAAAAAACCGTGACAGCAAATCTTTATTATTGATCAAAATATTTTTCATATATATTTCTCCTGTAAAAGAGCCAAAATTTTGTCAAAATAGAATTACCAAAATTTTGACTTACAGTCGGAAACACTTCGTTTTCACATGAATTTTTTTCATCTTGATTGTGTGTATTTTAAG
>SLOS01000015.1 GCA_007132365.1 Bacteroidales bacterium
ACCCCGAAACCATTGAACCAAGATTGACATTTGTCAACGGAACAACCGCCCTGGCAAAAGACTTTTTCCAGCCGGTTGCTGATGCGCTGGAAGCCAGGTTTCAGGAGCTTTTGGAAGAATGGACGGGTGAAAGCGACAGGTAAATAGTAATTAATGGTTAGGACCCGGATGTGTTAAACCGGAATTTATGATCCGGACTGCTACGGCAGTCCGGATTTTATTTTACCAGGCCGCTCCGGGTCAGGGCCGGACAGGATCTCTTAAGATTATAATTATTTTGAGACCAGGTTTATTGCCCCAGGCTTTTGAGCCTCTCCTCCAGTGAAGCGATCTTACTAAGGGCATCGGCCTTTTTGGCCCTCTCCATTTCAATTACCTTCTCAGGTGCATTTCTGACAAATCTTTCATTGTTGAGCTTCTGCATTACCGAGGCAAGAAAACCCCTGTTGTATTCCAGCTCCTTTTTGATCTTTGCCGTTTCTGATAAGATATCCAGCTTGTCTTCCAGTGGAACGAACAATTCGGTGGTTTTCACCATAAATGAAACAGCGTTTTCCGGTTTGCGGTCCGTCACGGTTATTCCCGAAAGGTTGCACAATTTGACAATAACCTCACCGAATGGTGGAAGAGCTGTTACACCATTGGTCCTTACCAGCAGGGGCAATGATTCTTTACGCGGGATATTCTTTTCTGCCCGGATGGTGCGGATGGCACTCACAATTTCCATTGCAAAGCTGAAATCAGTCAGCAATTTCTTTTCCACCCTTGCCGGCTCAGGCATTCGGGCAATTACAATACTCTCCCCCCTGCTCCTGGTTTCAAGTTTCTGCCATAACTCCTCGGTAATAAATGGCATCAGGGGATGCAGAAGACGGAGAAGTTTGTCAAAAAAAACAATTGTGGCGGCGTAACTTTTATTATCAACCGGTTGTTTGTAATCCGGCTTGACAATCTCCAGGTACCATGAAGAAAAATCATCCCAGAAGAGCTTATATAGCAGCATAAGCGCTTCTGAGAGTTTGTAGCGGTCATACATTTTATCCAGGCGGAAGATCGCTTCACTTAGTCTTGAATCAAACCATCTGATTGCTGAAACCGAGTGCAATGGCTGTTCAGTTTTGTCACCGGTCTTCCAGCTGCTGACCAGCCTGAAGGCATTCCATATTTTATTTGAGAAATTGCGGCCCTGCTCGGTCAGGCTTTCATCAAACAAAAGATCACCACCCGCGGGAGAACATAAAAGCATTCCAACCCTTACACCGTCCGCACCATACTTACTTATAAGCTCAAGTGGTTCAGGGGAGTTTCCGAGGGACTTGGACATCTTTCTGCCCAGCTTGTCACGCACTATACCGGTCAGATATACATTGTCAAACGGCTTCTCCCTGCGGTACTCATATCCTGCCATTATCATGCGGGCTACCCAGAAAAAGAGGATCTCGGGAGCTGTAACCAGGTCATTTGTAGGATAATAGTACTTGTAATCGGCATTATCCGGATCCCTGATGCCGTCAAATACGGCAATGGGCCACAGCCATGAGGAGAACCATGTATCCAGTACGTCTTCATCCTGGCGCAGATCAGAAACCTGTAGTTTGCTGTTGCCTGTCTTTTCAATTGCCAGTTTCAGGGCTTCATCAGCGGACCCGGCCACGACAAATTCATTACCCCCCTGAATATACCATGCAGGAATACGGTGCCCCCACCATAACTGCCTTGAAATGCACCAGTCTTTTATATTCTCCATCCAGTGCCGGTAGGTATTTTTAAATTTAACAGGGTGAAATTTTACATTGTTGTTCATTACATTTACCAGGGCAGGCCCTGCCATCTCCTGCATCCGGCAGAACCATTGCATTGAAAGCCTCGGTTCTATGGCAGAATCCGTACGCTCTGAAAAACCAACCTTATTTACATAATCCTCAACTTTTACCATGAATCCCTCGTCTGTAAGTTTTTTTACAGCGGCATCGCGGGCATCAAAACGGTCCATGCCGATAAAAATCTCTGCTTTCACCCCCAGTGTACCATCAGGATTGAAGATATCAATCACCTCCAAATTATGCCTTATACCTATTTCATAGTCGTTTATATCGTGGGCTGGGGTGATCTTGAGTGCTCCCGTGCCGAATTCCATATCGACATAATCATCAGTTATCACTGGCACAATACGATTTACCATCGGGACCATGACTTTTTTTCCATGCAGGTGGCTGAACCTTTTGTCGCGCGGATTGACACTTACCGCGGTATCACCCAGAATGGTCTCAGGCCTTGTTGTTGCAACGATGACCCATTCATTCTCCCCCTGAACCGGATAACGTACATAGTAGAGTTTTGAATTCAGTTCCCTGTAAACGACTTCCTCATCCGATACAGCGGTCATTGCCTGCGGATCCCAGTTCACCATTCTCACACCCCTGTAGATCAGACCCTTATTGTACAGGTCAATAAAAACATCAATAACACTTTCAGAATAGCTTTCATCCATAGTAAAGACGGTGCGTGACCAGTCGCATGATGCACCCAGCTTTTTCAACTGTTCAAGGATGATTCCCCCGTGTTTTTCCTTCCACTGCCATGCATGCCCCAGGAACTCCTCCCGTGAAAGACTTGATTTGTCAATACCTTCCTCTTTCAGCCTGGCAACCACCCTTGCTTCGGTGGCTATTGAGGCATGATCCGTACCCGGGACCCAGCAAGCGTTCTTTCCTCTCATCCTGGCCCTTCTTACCAGGATATCCTGAATGGTATTGTTAAGCATATGCCCCATATGCAGAACACCGGTCACATTTGGCGGTGGTATGACAATAGTATATGGTTCCCGGTCATCCGGCGATGATCTGAAAAAACCATTCTCAAGCCAGTATTTGTACCATGTTTCTTCTGTTTCTGCAGGATTATATTTTGAAGGAATCTCCATCCGGATAAAATATTGATATTTAACTATTCCCTGATAATGAAATGCACTTTATATGTTTAATGAACCTGTACCACCTGTGTCCACAGTCTTTGAAAAGCAAAAATAATCAATTCGGCGAAAAATTTCCGGGTTGCCCGAATTAAAAAGCAGCCGGGAGGGATAACAGCGGTATGCCCTGAATTTAACAACAATTATCATTCTTTAATTGATTGCTAAAAGTTATTTTTGTTATATTAACCAAACATAACAATTATGCCCAGGATTTCAGAAAAAGGCAGGCTTATGCCGGCATCGCCTATCCGGAAACTGGTTCCGTTTGCAGAAGAAGCAAAGCGAAAGGGTAGGAAAATCTACCATCTGAACATTGGTCAGCCGGATATTCCCACACCTAAGGTGGCCCTGGATGCAATTCATAACAATACCCTTGAAGTAGTCGAATACAGCCACTCGGCAGGGAATGAATCATATCGCCGCAAATTGTCGGAATATTACCGGGACATAGATATCGACGTGGATCATAACCAGATAATTATTACAACCGGCGGCTCCGAAGCGATTCTTTTCGCACTGATGTCATGCCTGGATCCCGGTGATGAGGTTATAGTGCCCGAACCTTTTTATGCCAATTATAACGGTTTTACCGTAGCCGCAGGAGTGAAAATAGTTCCGGTCACATCATACATAGAAACAGGTTTTGCGCTTCCTCCCATTGCTGATTTTGAGAAACTGATCACTCCACGTACAAGGGGTGTGATCATCTGCAATCCCAATAACCCTACAGGATATCTTTATTCAAAAGGGGAGATGGAGAAACTGGGAGAACTTATCAAAAAGCATGATCTCTATCTTTTTTCAGATGAGGTATACCGGGAGTTTTGCTATGACGGGCACACGCATTTCTCGGCGATGCATATTAAAGGTGCTGGACAGAACGTAATACTTATAGATTCTGTTTCCAAGAGATATTCTGCCTGTGGCGTGAGGATTGGTGCACTGGTAACAAAAAACCCGGATATAATATCTACGGCCATCAAGTTTGCCCAGGCAAGACTGAGTCCCCCTTCTTTCGGACAGATAGTTGGTGAGGCAGCCCTTGAGACAACGCAAGAGTATTTTGATATGGTATCGGAGGAGTATGTCCAAAGAAGGAACCTGATGGTAGGTATGCTGAATAAAATAGAAGGGGTGGTCTGCCCGTTGCCTAAAGGAGCATTTTATACAACAGTCCGGCTCCCGGTAGATGATGCAGATCAGTTCTCTCAGTGGTTGCTGAGCGATTTTGAATATGATAATGAAACTCTGATGCTGGCGCCCGCCTCCGGCTTTTATTCAACCCCGGAGCTGGGGAAAAATGAGGTGAGGATTGCCTATGTGCTTAAGAAGGAAGATATTGAAAAAGCAATGATTTGCCTGGAAAAAGCACTGGAAACTTATCCCGGGCGGAGATTATGATCGGAAAGCATTATCTTACTTCAGGGTTTTATCCCCGAAAGGGAATATCTCTGATCCCGCACCACAGGAAAAAGTTTTACTGCATTACTTGATTACTTATCCTGATTTATCTATTTTTACTTCAATTTTATACAAATCATTACAAATATAAACCATATCAATAACCATGAAGAAAAAAAGTATTGAACTTCTGAACAAGGCTGTTGCTGATGAACTAAGTGCCGTACATCAGTATATGTATTTTCATTTTCATTGCGATGACCAGGGATTTGACCTGCTGGCAAATCTTTTCAAACGCATTTCTATTGAAGAGATGATGCACGTTGAGAGGCTGGCTGAAAGGATTTTGTTCCTTGGCGGAGATGTGGATATGAAACTGTCCCAGCATATACAAACCGTGCAGGATGTAAGAGAAATGCTCAAGATGGCCGCAGAAATGGAAGAGTCAGCCACTGTTGATTATAATAACTGGGCCAATGAATGTTCACAAAACGCAGATTCAGTCTCCAAAAAGCTATTTGAAGATCTCGTTGCTGATGAAGAGAGGCACCAGGACCGGTTTGAAGATGAGATGGATAATCTCAAAAAATATGGCGACAACTATCTTGCCCTGCAGTCGATCGAGAGAAGCAAGAGTGTTTCAGGCTCCACAGGTGCGGAATAATTTTCAATCGATCATTCAAAATCTTTGTAGAGAAGGTATTGCCGGCGGACTTTCTTAAATTCGGCAACATCCTTTTCCCATGATCTCATTACAGCAGAAACCCCTGCTCCGCTCTCAATCATCGACTGAACCGTTCTATTACCGATCAGGAGGGTAAAGAACCCATTGAAAAACTCATATTCCCGGGGCGTATTATTGTAGGCAAAGATCAACCACTCAAGGTAGAGTTCCTTTCTGTCTATAACGAATCTCTCATCAAATTCCCTGAGATCAACACCGTTAACAACCTGTCCGAGATAAGGAGGATTTTTGGCTCCCGGTCCGCTGACGGGGGTAAACTGAAAACTGTGGTTGAGCAGCCGGGGATGGCCAAAGGCCATAAAAGGGAACTCCGTGCCACGGCCAACACTCACAATTGTCCCTTCAAACAGGCAGAGTGAAGGGTAGAGATAAATAGAAAGCTGGGTGGGCAGATTCGGAGAGGGCCTCACAGGAAGCCTGTAAAGAGTGTTATGGTCATAACCTTCACATAATACATAATGGAGGTCAGCCTCAATACCTCCCTCAAGCCACCCCTCTCCGTTTATCATCCCTGCATATTCGGCCACAGTCATTCCGTGAACTACGGGCACGGGATGCATGCCCACAAATGACCGGTGCTCCATATCAAGTATTGGTCCGTCAACATAATAGCCGTTGGGATTCGGCCGGTCCAGCACCAGAAACGGGACATCATTCTCTGCACATGCTTCCATGACATAATGCATAGTTGAGATATAGGTATAAAATCTTACCCCAACATCCTGGATGTCAAAAACAACTATATCAAGATCAGCAACATCATCATCATCCGGCTTTCGCTTATCCCCGTAAAGAGATACCAGCGGAAGGCCGGTTCTTTCATCTTTGTTTGTGTAAATCCTCTCGCCTGCATCGGCCGTTCCCCTGAGACCATGTTCAGGGGTGAAGATCCTTTTGATATTTACACCAAGAGACAACAGGGTATCGACAAGATGTGTTTCGCCAATAAGGGAGGTATGGTTGGCAACAACTCCCACGTTCCGCGATTCAAGCAGGTGCAGGTACTGATCAATCCTTTCCGCACCGGTTATTACATCGGTATATGCCGGAGCAGCGGGAAGGGCCGAAAACCAGGAACATGCAAAAAGGTTGAAGGTGAATGATATACCGGCAAATA
>SLOS01000073.1 GCA_007132365.1 Bacteroidales bacterium
CGATGATGACAGACAGAAGGTCTCCCTGTATGTTGAAAATTTCAATCCTGTTAGTTGTGACAGCTGACCTGGTTTTCTTTTGATTTGAGACAGGAAATATCTTTCCTTCAACTCTCACTTTGCCGTCAGGGGGATATATGTATCTGACGAGTTTCATATGGTAGTTTTCAGGTTAATAATGGCCGGCAATCTCATCCGGCAGCAGAGAAATAACCGGGCTTTGCGGGATAATGAATAACCCGTATCAACAGTAGTTGTCCGTCGATAAATATAGGGATCAAATCAAATGCAAAGCCGATGACTTTTTTACCGTCAGGTTATAAAAAACCATCGTGAATATTGACCCTGTAACCGTTTGAAAAAAAATTTACGGTACTATTTTGCTGGTTGGGATAAATGGCTGCCATCGCAGAATGGAGCATTTTTGGTCCCTCCACAACGGCAAATATATGCTTCAGTTCTTACGCTTTCATGACCCACAATTTTAAAATCACCCGTAATACGGGCCGGGCCATTTTTAATTAATTCCACGATGGCTCCTTTTTCTTCTTTTGAATTTTCCATTGCTCTGCTGTTTAATCTAACATTAGTCATTATAATCCTCTTCATGTTTCCCTGAAATTAAGGGAATCAGAATAGTTACGCGTGTGCCTTTGGGTTTCCTGTTATCATAATAGAGATCTGTTATTTCAATATTGTAATCATTCTTCCCGGGTTCATTAAGCAGTCCGACTCTCCTGATGCTGATATCGAGTCCCATTGAATCATGCTGTTTATGACGCCGCCGGTTTATTTCAGCCGATTTTTCCCTCCCTATACCATTATCTTCTACAACACACTGCAATCTGTTTCCTTCTGATTTGGCAAATTTGATTTTAAGTATTCCCTGCTTTTCCTTGTGCAGTAAACCGTGAAGAATTGCATTCTCAACAAAGGGCTGAAGCAGCATTGGGGGAATCCGGTAATGGTGATTATCGAGTTTTTCATCTATTTCTATTTCATAGAGGAATTTATTTTCGAATCGCATCATTTCCAGCTTAATATAGTTTTCTAAAAAATCAGCTTCCTCCCTGATACTGACTGAGTTTCTGGAGGCAAATTCCAGTGTCTGCCTGATCAGTTTGGAAAAGTAACCAATGAAAGTAAATGCAGAATCCTGCTCTTTGTTCAAAATATAATACTGGATTGAATTGATGGCGTTAAATGTAAAATGAGGATTCATCTGGGCCTGAAGGGCCCTGATACGGAGTTCAGAAATTTCCCTTTCATGTATCAGCTTGCGTTTTTCAAGGTTTCGGACATATCTCACCCTGAGAATCAGAATTAACCAGAACACAGCTAACAGCAAAACCACGAGAGTTATGTAAAACCACCATGTCTGCCACCAGGGTGGCAGTATGCGGAAGGCAAATTCTGTATTTCCGCGGCTTCCCCAATCAAAGGCAAGCTGGGATTCCACTTCAAGAACGTAACGCCCTGGTGCAAGATTAGGGTAGATGACCTGCCGGGCAGGTTCAAAGGGTGACCAGTGCTCATTCATGCCAATCATCCTGTACCGGTAGAGGGTTTTATCCTGTCCGCCAATATTTGCCGTGCTGAAATAAAAGCTCAGGCTGTTCTGGCCGTGGCTCAGTTTCAGTCCGCTAACCGGAACGCCCGTCCACGGATCAGCGTCACAAATTCCTTCCCAGTCCGTTTGCTGATGGTTCAGGTCCACGCGACTGATGAATACATTTCTCTCACCCGGAACCAGATGATATGCCGCATCTGCGCTTATTTCTGCAACACTGCCGGAGCCCCCGATCCAGATATTGCCGTTGTTGCAGGAATGGGAGGCCCTGATATTCGTTTCATGCATTCCGTCCTCATGGTTAAAGAACCTTACTGCAGGAAAATTATCATTGTAAAGCCGGTTAAGGTCAATTCGGTTGGCGCCAAGGTTGGTGCCTGCCCACAGGAAGCCACGGCCGTCAACCTCCATCCAGGTAATCCTGTCGCCGGTAATGTTATTTCGGGGACTGATTGAAAAAAGAACTTCAATGCTGTCATTTTCAAAATTCAGTATCTGGATAGATCCATTGTTGGTCCCTGTTACCAGGTTTCCCCTGTGATCCTCTGTCAGGGTAGTTATTGAGGAATGAAGGCCGGGATTTTCATCGTTGAGGAGGCGCAGCTTATCCTCCTCTATCCGGTAAAGTCCATTGTTGAGGCATGAAAACCATGTTCCCTGGCTGGTTTTTATAAGATCGGTGACAGAGACCGCTGACTCTGGTAAAAGTTTATGAAATGAGGTTTCATATCCTCTGAATTCGGCAAATACCATGTTGTTTGAAGAAAATGTAACTATTTTATTACTATCCAATACCTCCAGTCTTTCATGCATCAGATTGAAATACCCGGTAAAGCTGACATCATGTTTTTCTGATATTTGAAAAACCCCTGCATTGCTCAGTACCATAACACTGTTGTCAGGCCCGGGCTTAATATCGCTGAAATGATCAACCGCAATGCTTTCTTTATGTCTGTATTCAGCAGGTGAATAAAGGGCACCTTTTTCAATAATTTCAATCTTGTTATTTGTTTTCTGGCGGTACGGATTTTCCCAGCGATATGATCCTGCACCCCTCAGGCTTTCATATTTTTCAAAAGAGCCGTCAGAGTCAAGGAAAAAAGAGTATTTTTCAGGAAATATCTCTTTTTTAAAGATGTCAAGCTCCCTCTCAATAAGTTTTCTGTCAAACCGTTCAAAAGATCCGCCCTGTTTTCTAAAATAGATCTGTTTTTCATCCAGCAACCATAATGTACCATTCTCACTGCTTGCAAATGCCCTTATATTGAGAGTCTGAGAGGGCGGCAGGCCATCAAACCCTGGTTTAAAAATCTTCGGATTAAGTACAAATAACCCCAGTGCCTGATCAGCAACGACGATGATCTGATCGGATTTGTCATAGATTACCCTGTTAATTCTGTCGGCAGTCAGCCCGTATAAAGGATTAAGCAGTTCGAGGCTGTCACCCCTCATCCTTAACAGTCCCCCATACTCACTGAACGGCCCTTTGTTCCCCGCAAGGTAAAGGTTGCCGGCACCATCTTCTGCAATATCCAGTATTTCTGCTGTACCCTCGATAATAACCCTGTCTTTTCCTGACCGCAGTATATCATTAACATAGGCAAGTGCCCATATAGTATCACTATTTTCAGTGATAAAGGATGAGAGGGTAAAGTTCATACGCCTTTCGGTTAACCGGGCAAGTGCAACACTGTCTTTATCCGGATAATATTTAAAAAGGCCGTTATTGAAGGATTGTACGTAGATATGTTTTTCTGTTTCAAGGAAACCCTTGATATTGGCGTACATGGGCGGATGGCTGAACGGCTCCGGCCGGTAATTATGGTATTCATTGTTACGGTAAACAGTAAACCCGTCATCAGTTCCTACCATTAAAGCATCCCATATCCGGGAATAGCTCATACGGTTTATCCTTGCACCAGGCAGGGAGTCCTGTGGAATTTCAATAATAAATTCATTCCCGTTATACCTTACCACCCCCGTACCCGGGAGTCCGAGCCATATATCTCCACTGCTGCCCCCGGCAATTGCCGAAACATTCAGAGAAGGCAATCCCTGTTCCATTCCGTGAATGCTTATCCTTTCCCCGCACCATCTTACCAGTCCCGCCTCGGTACCTATCCAGTAAAACCCCCTTGAATCGATTATGATATCCCTTATCAGGGTGCCGGGCAGACCTTCACTCATGCCTATATGCCTGTATTGAAAATGCTGTGAAAAAGTTATCCCCGAAAGGGAAATAAAAACAACGATAAAAAGCAAGAGGCCACGGGTACCTGATAATGCCTCACGGTTTCTGTTTTCCACACCTCTGGGACCGGGGATTAAAGGCGGGGGCGGTTTTAACCGATCTATTTTCAGATTATGGCTTGGCATGCCAGTGGTTAAAGTTATGATCTTCTTGTCAGGCGCTTAAGGAACTCTTCGCTTCGCCGGTGAGCAACTTCAAGCTCCTCACCGTTCCGGAGAATTATATAGTTTCCGGCTTTCCTGTAGGTTTGCACATAATTCAGGTTAACCAGAAATGATTTGTGTATTCTGAAAAAGACATCTCCCGGAAGGATCTCCTCCAGTTGTTTCAGGCTTCGGGAAACAAGATAGTTTATGTTGCCTCTCAGATACACACTGCAATATGATTCCTGGGCCCTGCAGTAAATTATGTCGGGGATTTTTTCCATCTCATATCCTTCTTTGGTTGGGAAAGCAATACTGTTAAATGTGCTGGTCTCCGACTGGAAATTGCTGATAAGGGTATTTACCCTGGCCCTGTTGCCTTTGGCTGATACGGTAAGATCTCCGTAGCGATCCATCATAGCTTTGAGATCATCATGATTTACAGGTTTGAGAAGGTAGTCGAATGCTGCAACCTTTATGGCCTCTATGGCATACTGCTCGTATGCCGTACAAAATACCACCTGAAAGGGGATCTCTTCAAAGTGATCGAAAAGGGCAAACCCGTTTTGACCGGGCATTTCAATATCAAGAAAGACAATATCAGGATTGTATCTTCTGATTGCTGCCACGCCCTCAGCGACGGAGGGGACTGAATCCATGACTACCAGCCTGCTGCCAAGGAAGGCCTTAATCAATTGCTGCAGGATTACCCTGGCGTGTTTTTCATCATCTATGATTATGCAGGTAGCCATTGGTGATCTGTTTTTTCGGGCAATATAATAAATAAAATCTATCCAGCCATCTGTGTATAAATTTGCTGAAAAAATTTTCATGTATATTTGCACTCATATTTTTCGATTAAATGGATACATCATCTTTCTTTGAAATATTTCTGCAAAACATATTGAATACCTCCCTGATTGAGATAATTGCAGTTATTTTTGGACTGACGAGTGTCTGGTTTGCAAAAAAGGAGAATATCCTGGTATATCCGACTGGCATTGTAAGTGTGCTTATATATGTCTATATATGCTTTATAGCCAAGCTTTATGCAGATATGGGGATAAATTTCTTCTATTTCATAATGAGTGTTTATGGATGGTATATGTGGACCCGGAAGAACAGGGCCAGCAGAACCCTTGAAATAACCAGATGCGGATGGTCAGGGCATATTTTCAATCTTTTGGCCGGTGGTGCCATGTTTTTGATCCTGAATTTTATTCTCAGGAATTATACCGACAGTGATGTTCCGGTATGGGATTCGCTGACAACAGCAATTTTCATTGTTGCCATGTGGCTTATGGCAAGGAAAAAGATAGACCACTGGACAGCCTGGATGGCTGGAAATGCTATATCAATTCCCTTGTACTTTTATAAGGGGCTGGTGTTTACAAGCTTTCAATACACGGTGTTTTTGATCCTGGCGATTTTAGGGTATATTGAATGGAGAAGAAAATTGCAGGCGAAGCTGGTGAAGCAGCAGATAAATTAGTTTTATTGACAAATGCTAAGGGCAATTATCAGGAAAATATTCAGGATTATCCTGACCGGCATCATGATCCCGGTTATGCTTCAGGCGTGTGAGGAAGAATGCACCCATAAGCCCAGGTCTCTTGCAGGAGTAGATTTTCACTCATTTGTTAATGGTATTGACGAACAGCGGCCTGTGGACAGCCTTTCAGTCAGCGGACTGGGAAGGGAAGACAGCCTGCTTTATTCGAACAGCCGTAATATCCTCTCAATCAGTCTCCCGATGAACGGTTCGGCCGAAGAGGCCGGATTTATATTTGTTTTTAACAATGAGACAGATACTATCTGGTTATCATATAAGGTCATCCCCTGGTTTCTTTCACAGGAATGCGGATTTGTGCTAAATTTTGAATTGCTTGAAGCACGGCATACGACCAGCATTGTTGATTCGGTTGTTATTGTAACAAGAGAAATTACCAGTTTTGATGAAACGAATATCAGGATTTATCATTAGTTTACAGATCCTGTATCTGGCAGTTCCTGCCTTTGCTATGGCCGGTACAGCCGGGTACATGCCACCAGGTCAGGCTGACACAAATGATGTTCCTGCAGCCATGACTTTTGACATACCGGAAGTCACATCAGACATGCAAGCTGATATATATGATGAACCAGGGTATTCATCCGGCCTGAGGATAGGGGTAAATTTATCCCGGCCTTTATGGACTTTTGCAGAACCGGCCAGATTTGGCCTGGAGGCCGTGGCCGATTTCAAC